>CALDZH010000164.1 GCA_937944275.1 uncultured Woeseiaceae bacterium | reverse complement strand
GCGCTACCCGGTGGCTGTACCGTTGACGACGACAATCGACTGAGGTTTCCGCGCTCGCTGGTCGAGGACCTGATCGCGAAATCGCCGCAACAATACCCGCTGTATGCTCCGAATCCGGACCGCGACCTCATGGTTCGCGGTGAGGAAGTGTTGTTCTGCACATCCGGCGAGGCCGTCTGCATTCTCGACTACGAGTCGCAGCGGTATCGGCCCACGAAACTCGTCGATCTCTACGATGCTGCGCGCCTCGGCGATCAGCTCGATCACATACACAACTTCGGCCAGCCGTTCATTGCCGCCGAATACAGCCACGATATCTTCGTGCATGACATGAACATCGCCTACGCGGAACTGGCGGGCACGGACAAGTCATTTGCGCTGGGCATATCTGTCGCGGACCACATCGATCCGCTCATCGAACTCTTCGATACCTATCTTGGGCAAGAGGGTGGTTTTGCCAAACGGCCGTTCTGTACCTTCGGTGGCTGCCCGATCGTCTCGCCACTGCGGTTCGGCCAGGACGGCGCCGAAGTCATGGTCAAGGTGGCAGAACTCGGTATGGTTGCCGACGTCGCCGTCGCACCACAGGCTGGAGCGACGGCACCGGCCGCATTGGCGGGTGCGCTTGTCCAGTGTTTTGCGGAAACGCTGGCCTGCCTGTGCGTGGTCAATCTCGTGCGGCCGGGCACCCCGATCAATTTCGGCATGTGGCCGTTCATCTCCGACCTGCGGACGGGGTCGTTTTCCGGGGGCAGCGGGGAAGAGGCGCTGGTGACGGCGGCAACTGCCCAGCTCTGCAACCACTTCGGTTTCACGACCAGCGTCGGGGCAGGCATGACGGATGCGAAGACCATGGACGCGCAGGCCGGCTACGAAAAAGCGATCACGATTGCGACCGCCGCACTGTCGGGCGCCAATCTCGTGGCCGCGTACCCGGGCATTGTCGGCAGCCTGGTCGCGCAGTCATTCGAGGGCATGGTCATCGACAACGACCTGATCGGCAACGTGCAGCGCGTATTGCGCGGTGTCGAGGTGACCGATGCAACGCTGTCCTACGACGTCATCAAGGAAACGGTATACGGCCAGGGCCATTTCCTGGGGAGCGCGCAGACCCTTGAGCTCATGAACTCAGAGTACCTGTACCCTGAGCTTGCCGATCGCCGGACGCCCGGCGAATGGGGCGAGATGGGCAGGAAGACGCTCTATGAGCAAGCGCATGAACGTGTCGGTAAGATGCTTGCCGACCATTATCCGGGTTACATTGATCCTGACGCGGACAAACGCTTAAGGGATCGATTCCCGATTCGGCTAGAGCCGGAAGAGATGCAGCCCGGCAACGGGCGCTGGTAATTCCTTTCAACACCTACTGACGGAAAAAACTATGTCACAGGAAGAAGAAGACATCATATTAGCGGAGCTGCCGGACGACGAACTGGTCGAGCAGATGTTTGACGATCTGTATGACGGCCTGGCCGAAGAAATCGCCGAAGCCACCCAGATTCTCCTGGACCGTGGCTGGGGAGCCAAGAAGGTCCTGGACGAAGCGCTTGTCGGCGGCAGGAATATTGTCGGCATCGATTTTCGCGACGGCATCCTGTTTGTTCCCGAGGTGCTGCTGGCCGCAAATGCCATGAAGGCCGGCATGGCCATCCTGCAGCCCATTCTTACGGCAAGCGGTGCCGAGCCCGTCGGCAAGATGGTCATCGGCACGGTCAAGGGCGATATTCATGACATCGGCAAGAACCTCGTCGGCATGATGATGGAAGGCGCAGGCTTCGAGGTCATCGACCTGGGCATCAATACCGATGCCGAGACGTATATCGCCGCGCTCAAGGAACATCGCCCGAACATTCTCGGTATGTCGGCGCTGCTGACAACGACGATGCCCTACATGAAAGTCGTCATCGACACGATGATAGACGAGGGGCTGCGCGACGATTTCATCGTGCTGGTTGGCGGCGCACCGCTGAACGAGGAGTTTGGCGCAGCTGTCGGTGCCGATGCCTATTGCCGCGACGCAGCGACGGCCGTCGAGGTGGCGAAGAAACTCGTGATGGAACGGCGCGCTTCCTGAGGTGGCTGAGGCGTCGCTACTGGTCATTGCGTGTGGGGCGCTGGCAAAGGAGATTGTCGAGCTCAAACGCCTGAACGGGTGGTCGCACCTGAAGATCCAGTGCTTGCCGGCCGAGTTGCACAATCGGCCGGAGAAGATTTCCGACGCCGTGCGGAGTGAACTCGTAAAACGTCAGGAAGAGTTCGAGCACATCTTCGTTGCGTATGCCGACTGCGGGACAGGCGGCGAACTGGACAAAGTACTGGCCGAGTTCGGCGTCGAGCGGCTCCCGGGCGCACATTGTTATGACTTCTACGCCGGAGTATCCGAATTCGCGGCGCTGGCGGAGGAAGAGCCCGGGACGTTTTACCTCACAGATTTCCTGGCGCGGCATTTTGACCGCCTGGTGAAGCAGGGGCTCGGACTGGACAAGAACCCGCAGCTGATGGCGGCATACTTCGGCAACTACAAGCGGCTCGTCTACCTGTCGCAGTCGGAGTCGAAAGAACTGCACGAAATGGCACGACAGCATGCCGCATACCTCGGGCTCGAGTACGTGCATCACCACACGGGCCTGGCAAACATCGAACGCAACTTTGGCGAACAGGTAATTCAATGGCAAAACTGATCTGTATCTACTGGCGCGATATTCCGGCACAGGTCGTCGGTCGTGCGGGCCGCAAATCCAGCATCAAAAAAGAGCTTGCGCCGCGCTTCGCGGAGGCTATTGATCGTGCCGCAATGCGCGCGGGCCGCGGCTCGAGCGACGCGTACCTCGAGGATTGGCGCCGGGTTGCGGAAGCGGTGGATGGCGACCTCGAAGCACTCGTGGCGGAACGCGTTGCCGCACTCGAAAACGAATTTGATGACGAATGGCTCGAAGCCGTCGTTAAGGCCGGTGGTTCAACTGAAGCCGCCAAACAAAAGGCGAAAGGAAACTCTCAATGACCGATACCGTAATCAGTTCAAAGACGAAGGAAGTCATAATCGGCTTTGATCGACCGTTTGCCGTCATTGGTGAACGTATCAACCCGACCGGCCGCAAGCTCCTGGCCGAGGAGATGAAAGTCGGCGATTACAGTCGCGTCGAGGCGGACGCCGTTGCACAGGTCGCGGCGGGTGCGCACATACTGGATGTTAATGCAGGCATCCCGCTCGCGGACGAGCCCGCCATTCTTGCCGAGTCTATTCGACTCGTACAGTCGGTTACCGATGTACCGTTGTGCATCGATTCATCCATCGTTGCGGCGCTCGAGGCAGGCCTCGAAGCTTACGAGGGCAAGGCACTGCTGAACTCGGTCACGGGGGAGGAAGAGCGCCTCGAATCGGTGTTGCCGCTCGTCAAGAAGTATGGCTGCGCGGTGATCGCAATCTCGAACGACGACAGTGGTATTTCGGAAGACATCAATGTCCGCTTTGACGTGGCGAAGAAAATCGTCGAGCGCGCCCAGGACCACGGCATCCCGGTCAGCGACATTGTTGTCGATCCACTGGTGATGCCGATTGGCGCCATCAACTCGGCCGGTACGCAGGTGATGGCGCTCGTGCAGCGTTTGCGCAACGAACTCCAGGTCAACACGACCTGTGGCGCGTCCAACCTGAGTTTTGGTTTGCCGAATCGCAATGGCCTGAATACGGCGTTCATCGCCATGGCGATTGCATCGGGCATGACGTCGGCAATCACGAACCCGATGCATGCCGAGATCATGCAGTCGATCCACGGGGCGAACGTCGTCATGGGGCACGATCCTGAGTGCACGGACTGGATCGCACATAATCGTGCGCCGGAGGCGGAAGGCGAAGGCCGCCGCCGCCGTCGTAGTCGTCGCCGTGGTTAACGAAAAGGACCCATTGATCGTCTTCATGCCGTCTGGCAAGCGCGGACGATTTTCCCGCGGCACACCGGTTTTGGAAGCCGCGCGCAGCCTCGGTGTGGACATCGACTCCGTCTGTGGTGGACGGGCAATCTGCGGTCGATGCCAGGTCGAGGTCGCCGAAGGCGATTTTGCCAAGCACGGTATCAACTCCCTGGCTGCCAACGTAACGCCATGTGGAGAATCTGAAGACAAGTATCGCGAACGACGTGGTCTTGGTGATGCACGGCGCCTTAGCTGCCAGGCAAAGCTCGAAGCCGACGTCGTCATAGATGTGCCGGCCAGTTCGCAGGTGCATCACCAGGTTATTCGCAAGCCGCACGAAGATCACGACATCACGATAGACCCGGTTGTGCGGGCACATTTCGTGGAGGTGCCGGTGCCGACGCTCGACGAAGCATTGGGTGATCTCGAGCGCCTGGAGCGCACGCTCGCATCGGATTGGGACCTGGATGTGCAGAGCTCCGAGCCGGCCGTGGTCCGCGGTCTCCAGCAGGCGCTGGCCGCTGAGAAGCGACAGGTGACCGTGGCGGTTCGCAACGGCAGACGCATCATCGCAGTGTGGCCGGGCCTCAAGGAATCCTTGTTCGGAGTCGCGTTCGATGTTGGTTCGACGACGATCGCAGCGCATCTCTGCAACCTGACGGGTGGGGAGGTCGTCGCCAGTGCCGGGAAGATGAACCCGCAGATTCGTTACGGCGAAGACCTGATGAGCCGTGTCTCGTACATCATGATGAACCCGGGTGGTGAAGAGAAACTGATCTCTGTCGTGCGGCAAGCCATGAACGAATTGATTGCCGAGGTCACGGAACAGGTCGGTGCGAGTATCGAAGACGTCCTGGAAATAACTGTCGTCGGTAATCCGATCATGCAGCACCTTGTACTGGGCATTAATCCTGTTGAGCTCGGTACGGCGCCGTTCGCGCTGGCAACGGATTCCAGTGTTGATGTGCGGGCATCGGATATCGGAATCGATATCAATCCGGGCGGACATGCGTATGCGTTGCCGTGCATAGCCGGCCATGTCGGAGCCGATGCGGCGGGTGTCTTGCTTGCTGAAGCACCGCAGAAAAAAGACGGCGTGTCGTTGATCGTCGATGTCGGCACGAATGCCGAGCTGCTGCTTGGTGACCGCGACCGATTGCTTGCGGCGTCCAGTCCAACGGGTCCTGCATTCGAAGGCGCACAAATCAGCTCGGGGCAGCGCGCGGCCCCGGGCGCGATAGAGCGAGTCCGCATAGATAAGGAAACACTGGAACCACGCTTCAAGGTGATTGGCTGTGATTTGTGGTCGGACGATCCGATATTCGCGGAAGAGGTGAAACAGGTAACAGGAATTTACGGTTCCGGCATCATCGAAGTCGTCGCGGAGATGTTTCTCGCGGGCATCCTGGGCGCTGACGGGAAGATAAGAGCTTCCGCATCGGATCGCGTCGTAGAGGACGGTCGAACGCTGGCCTACGTGCTGCACTCAGGCGATCCCGAGATTCGCGTGCAGCAGAATGACGTCCGCGCGATCCAGCTGGCCAAGGCTGCACTGCACGCCGGCGCCAAATTGCTCATGGAGCGATTCGGTGTGGACAAGGTTGATCGCATCCGGCTCGCAGGCGCGTTTGGCGCGCACATCGATGTTCATTACGCGATGGTGCTCGGCCTGATTCCCGAGTGTGATCTCGAAGAGGTTTCGTCTGCCGGGAACGCGGCCGGCACAGGTGCGCGTATCGCTTTGCTTGATCGGAAATCGAGGGGACTGATCGAGCAGCAGGTGCGTGCCGTCGAGAAAATAGAAACAGCCGTCGAGCCACGATTCCAGGATCACTTCGTCGAGGCGATGGCGATCCCGAATGGCGAGGCGGGTGCCGGCGACACGAGCCAAAGGCGCCGCCGACGGAGGAAAAGGTCGTGATGAAGTGGCTGAAGGCCCCGGAGCGCGACCGCCTGAAGTACATGGTGCACGAGGCCTATATGGAGGTGTTCCCGACCGACACGATCGAGTCGAGGCTGGAGGTGCTCGAGCCGAATTCCTACGTTGCGGTGACGTGTTCGCCTTCCAAAGGCGTAGATGAGACGCTCGACATGACTGAGCGTCTTGCGCTGAGGGGCTTTAAGGTTGTTCCTCATATTGCCGCGAAAATGGTCAGGGACAAGCAGCATTTGCGCGAGATTATTGCGCACCTCAATGACCTTCCGGTTATCAGTATCTTTGTGCCCGGTGGCGATGCACCAACGCCACTGGGTGATTACTCTACGGCCTACGAGTTGCTGCACGATATCGCGGAGATCGAACACAAGTTCACGGAAATCGGTGTGGGCGCTCATCCCGAAGGGCACCCTGCAGTCAGTGATGACGTACTCATTGCCGAACTTCTGAAAAAGCAGGAGATTGCGAACTACCTCGTGACACAAATGTGTTTCGAGGCGACTGCGATAGAGAAATGGCTGATCAGGATTCGTGAGCAGGGCGTGACATTGCCGGCCTGGCTGGGGTTGCCCGGGGTCGCGGATCGTACATCGCTTCTCAAGACCTCGATGCGCATCGGTGTTGGCGACTCATTGAGCTACCTGAAGAAGAATCCCAGGATTGCAATGAAGTTCATGCTGTCCAATGAGTATCGGCCGGACAAGCTTCTGTATGACCTCGCGCCAACGCTTGTCGACCCGGCGTACAACATCGATGGATTTCACGTCTACTGTTTCAACCAGGTCGAGAAGACCGAGAAGTGGCGGCACCAATTCCTGGCGAGGCATCATTGATGGCAAGGCGGAGTCACCGGGAAAAGCGCGCAGTAAATGCGATCGCTCAACTCGAGTGGCGTGATGTGGTCAATCCGTACCGGCCAATCGAAGTACTCAGTGAGGAGCAGGTGCAGACCGTGATCGACGGTGCTCTGCACATACTGGAATCGAACGGCATGCGCTTCCTCGAGGTGGGTAGCCGCCTGCGCCTGGCCGGCGCAGGTGCGGATGTAGACGAAGAAACGATGATGGTGCGCTTCGACCGCGCCATGATCATGGAACAAATCTCCCAGGCACCGTCATCCTTCGACCTGCGCGCCCGCAACCCCGCCCACAACCTAAAATTAGGTACCGGACACCATATTTTTGCGTCGGTCGGCGGGCCGGCGTTCGTCAGTGATCTCGACAAGGGCCGGCGGCCTGGCACCTACGCGGAGATGTGCGACTACCTGCGTCTCGTGCAGAGCCTCAACATCATTCACCAGGAAGGGGGCGGCCCGTTCGAGGCGATGGACCTGCCGGCCGAAACGCGGCACCTGGATCTCTACCTGGCGCAGTACCGCCTGACCGACAAGAACTGCCAGTCCTATGCGCTCGGCGGCGCGCGGGCGAAAGACTCGGTGGAGATGGCGTGCATCGCGTTGGGTATCGATCGGGATGAGATGCTCGAGCAGCCGGCTTTGCTCGCGATCATCAATACCAATTCACCGCTGCAACTCGATATTCCGATGACCGAAGCCATTGACGAACTCGCGTCAGCCGGACAGGTCTGTTGCATCACACCGTTTACCCTCGCCGGGTCGATGAGCCCCGCGACGCTGGCCGGAACGCTCGTGCAGCAGACGGCCGAAGTGCTGGCGGTCGCAACCTATGCGCAGATTGTCCTGCCGGGCAGCCCTGTCATGTACGGCAGTTTCGCATCGAACGTCGACATGCGCAGCGGCTCACCGGCACTTGGAACACCCGAGTACACGAAGTCGGCGCTGGCCAGCGGACAGATCGCCCGGCGACTCGGTTTGCCGTATCGATCCAGCAATACGACCATGTCCAACTGCAATGACGCGCAAGCGGCGTACGAAAGCCAGATGTCCCTGTGGGGTTCGATCATGGGTGGCGCGCAGCTGGTTAACCACGCGGCGGGCTGGCTCGAAGGCGGGCTCACGGCGTCCTTCGAAAAACTGATTATCGATGCCGAAATGCTGCAGATGATCGCCGAGTACCTGAGGCCGATAGAATTTTCCGACGATGAACTGGCGCTCGATACAATCGCCGAAGTCCCTCCGGGCGGACATCACTTTGGCACCGCGCACACGCTGCAGCGTTATGAGTCGGCGTTCTACACGCCGATCATCTCGAGTCGTGACAATTTCGAGAGCTGGCAGGAAGCCGGCGGCGCGGATGCGGCAACGCGCGCCAACCTTATCTGGAAACAGTTACTCAATGAATATGAACAGCCGGGTATGGACCCGGTAATCGAAGAAGCGCTCGTAGACTACGTCGAGCGACGCAAGCAGGAACTGGAATCATGAGACCACAACTTAACGTCCTCTCAAATGAACTCATCGGCGAAATTCTCGGTGAGGCGAAGCGAATCATGTCCGAGACCGGGATGGAAATCCGCGGCGAGAAACTCCGGAACAGGTTGCTCGACCACGGCCTGAAGACCGACGCGAACGGTCGCGTCATGTTCACGCCCGACGTCGTCGACGCGGCCATTGCAAGTGCTCCCAAGTCGTTCACGCTGCACGATCGCGACGGCGAACCGTACACGGAGATCGGCGGCAACAACGTGCACTATGTGCCAGGCTCGAGTGGCCTGAAGGTCCAGGACCATCGTACAGGTGAGACACGGCTCTCGAACTCCACGGACTTCATCGAGTACGCGCGCCTTTGCAGCGGGCTCGATCACATCGCCTATCTCGCGACCGCGTTCTCGACCAACAAGGACATCGAGTCGCAGGTGTCCGATGCGTGGCGTCTGTACATGTGCATGACAACATCAAAAAAGCCGATTGTATCGGGCGCGTTCAGCGAAGAGGGTGTGCCGCGCATGGTCGAGATGATGCAGATGTTCCGTGCCGACCGGGCGGACCTTATCGAAAAGCCGATGTCGATTTTCACGATCACGGCCACCGGCAACTTCCGCTATGGCGAAGACTCCTGCCAGAACCTTCTCGATTGCGTCGAGGCCGGCATCCCCGTCGAAATAGTACCAGTTACCTTAATGGGGCTGATCGCGCCGGTAACCCTGGTTGGTGCGCTGGTCTTCCACTGTGTCGACGTCCTGACCGGCATCACGATGGCGCAAATCGTACGCCCGGGCGCCCCGGTGCTGTTTGGCGGCGCGCCGGCAACGTTCCACATGAAGGCCGCGAGTTCCCCGATGGCCGCGATCGAGGCGCAGCACCTCAACGTGGCGTACGTGCAGATCGCGAAATCGCTCGACTTGCCGACGCAGGCCTACATGGCGCTGAGCGACGGAAAAATGCTCGACGCACAAGGTGGTGGAGAGACATTCAGCAGCGCGCTGCTTGCGGCGATCGCAGGCGTGAACTCGGTGTCGGGTCCTGGCATGCTCGACTTCGTCCTGACGTTCAGCCTGCCCAAGCTCGTATTCGACAATGAGGTCTGCGGCCAGGCCCTGCACTTCGTGCGCGAAATCAAAGTCCTGGATGACCTGCCGACGCAGGCCCTCGTGGATCAGTTAATGGAGCAGGATCACCTGATCACCTCACCGCATACGCTCGAGCACTGGCCGAACGAGCTGTACCTGACCGACCCGGTCATCGATCGCCTCAACCGCGAAACCTGGGAAGAGGGTGGCTCCATGCCGCTGTGGGATCGCGCCTGCGCCGAGGTCGAAACACGCCTGGCCAATTACAAGCCGATAGAAACTGACCCCGCAATCGACTCAGCTATGCGGCAGCTGGTCATCGACGGGTTTGATAAACAAGAAGCACTGCCCGAACTACCACCACTACCGGAGGAAAAGGCGCCGGAAGCAGTACCAGGCCGGCGAGGCAGACAGGGACGACGGCGCCGCTGAACCAGGGCGCCAGGATTGAACTACGTCCGGCGGTTTTGTATCGCGAACGCCGCCGCCACGAGGTCGCGCGTCGACGAGTAGTTCGCCCGGCAGTACTCGGAAAAATCACGAAGCTTTTCGGGCTCAGGCCACACGCCGGTTGATCGACGCAATCGACCAACCCCGATCTGGTAGTTGGCGAGCAAACGAATGTACTGGCGTCGGTCGGCCTGGCTAATCGTCAGCGGCGGGAGACCCGCTCGTAGCAACGGGATGTTGGCGAGGAGCCTCGCAATACGGCCATTGCCGTCCCAGAACGGGTGTAT
>CALDZH010000163.1 GCA_937944275.1 uncultured Woeseiaceae bacterium | reverse complement strand
TCGATCAGCGGCGGCATGGGTTACCAAACGGAAGCGTTCGACGGTCTGCTGGGTGCCGCCGTGAACTGGGGCCGCCCGAACGAAGACACCTTTGGTCCGGATCTCGATGACCAGCTGGCGCTCGAGGTGTTCTACCGAGCGTCACTCGGCAAACGCTCTGCCGTGACGGTCGACGTGCAGTACATCCAGGACCCGGCCATCAACCCGTTCGAGAGTTCCATCTGGATGTTCAACCTGAGGGGACGCGTCGCATTTTGAACATGACTTGATTGCCAATACCAGGAATCGACCCATGAAGAACCAGATTTTTTCAGCCATCGCACTGTTGTTGCTGGCGCTACCGCTGCTGGCAGAGGAGGCCGAGCACGGGCAGGCAGGCTATGAAGACATGCCGGACTTCGGCGGGCCGGAGAGCGTCACGGAACAGCTGAAACGCGCCGACGAGTTGAGTGACGCGATGTACGACTGGCCGTTCTTCGATGGGTACTTCGACTGGAAGCGGAAGGTCAATGAGGACTACGGCGTGACCTTTGGCCTGCATTTTTATGGCCTGTACCAAAGTGCGAGCGACAGTCTGCCTGACCAAGATGAAGACGCCCTGGGCAACATTTTCCGCTTCCTGGGCAACTGGACGCTTTACGAGAAGGACAACGGCAATCTCGGGCGCATCGAATGGCGCATCGAGAGCCGCTCCAACTGGGGTGGTTTCCAGGCGCCGGGCTCGCTGGGCGGTGCCACGGGTATCGCGACCCTCGTGCCGGGCTTCGCCTATTCCGATAACTTCGACATGGACCTTGCCGTTATCAACTGGACGCAGGGCTTTGCGAACGGCCGTGCCGGTTACGCTGTCGGTCGCCTGGCATTCGACGTGTACCTCGACGCATTTCCGTTCCAGACGTTTTCGAAAGGATTCATCAACCGCTCCTTTATCCTGAATCCGACTTTGCCGACGACCGGCGTCGGTGCCCTCGGCGGTGTCGTTAAGAGTTTCGTCACCGATAACATCTGGCTCGGCGCGCAGATCCACGACGCCAATGCAGCGAGTGGCAGATTCGATTTCGACACGGTGCAGGAGGGTGAATTCCTGAAGGCTGTCGAAATTGGGTTCACGCCTTCATTCGGCCAGCGCAAAACGCACCTGGTGCAGTTCACTTATTGGGATAAGGACGAGCGCAGCGCGCCCGGTGTCACAAAGGGTAGCGGCTGGGCCGTCAGCGCCGCGTGGAAGCTCAACGACACATACTTCCCGTTCGTCCGCTTCGGCCACTCCGATGGCGGCGGCGGTGTCGCTGCAGAAGACGCGATTAGTGCAGGCGTCGAGATTTCCCGGCCGCGTGGTGAAATCTGGACGATCGGCGCAGGCTGGGCGAAACCATCGGAAGAGACCTTCGGCCCCGACCTCGATGACGAGACCACGCTCGAGATGTCCTACAAGTTCCCGATCTCCAAGAATCTCTCCTTGTTGCCCGACGCACAGGTGATCTTCAACCCGGCCAATAACCCCGGCAAGAGTTCGATCTGGGTCATTGGACTGCGAGCGATTTTGACTCTTTAGCGCATCGGTCTGATTAAAGCCTCGTGTACTTTGTCTCTGTAGTATAAAAAAGATTGCGAAGGCCTGATCAGCGCGGTAAAAGTGATCAACAAAGCACGATAACAAGGGGTATTCATCATGGATCGTCGCAGGTTTATTCGTTCGTCTCTGTCTGCTGCTGTCGCGGCATCTATCCCGGGCACACAGGCGCTCGCCGCCTCGCTGCTGCATACGCCGACGAGCGTACCTGCCGATATCGAGGCGATTACGGGCGAAGGCACCGAAGTCACATTACCGCAGGCTGCAGTTCAGGAACTGAGCGACAGCCTCAAAGGCAGGCTACTACTACCGGGCAGCCAGGCCTATGACGAAGCACGGACCGTGTTGAATCCCTCTTTTGACAGACACCCGGCGCTGGTTGTGCAACCGACGGGATCCGCAGATGTCCAGTATGCTGTCGATTTTGCCCGCGACAATTCTTTGCTGCTGGCCGTGAAATGCGGCGGGCACAGCGCTTCTGGCAAATCGAGCTGCGACAAGGGGTTACAGATCGACTTGTCACAACTGCGAAATGCCCGAGTCGACCGGGCAGCCAAGACGGCGCGTATTGCAGGTGGCAGCTTGCTTGGCGAGCTCGATCACGAGGCAATGTCGCACGGACTGGTTACAACGGCGGGCAGCGTGTCGCACACCGGCGTGGGCGGCCTGACGCTCGGCGGAGGATTTGGCCGGCTGGGCAGGCGCTTTGGCTTGTCGATCGACAATGTTCTCGAGATGGATATCGTTACTCCGGACGGCAAGCTGCGTAGCGTCGGTCCGCAGAATGACCCGGACCTTTACTGGGCGCTCCGGGGCGGCGGCGGCAATTTCGGTGTCGTGACATCTTTCCTGTTCCAGTTGCATGAAATGCAGCGCGACGTCGTCACCGGTTATATCGCCTACCCTTTATCCGAGGCTAAGCAGATTCTCCGTTTCTACGCGGAGTACTCCGAGAAGATGCCCGATGAAATGGGTATGGGTGCCGGTGTCGGTAGCCGCCTGGGGCAGGAACCCAGAGTAGGAATCTATTTCGTATGGAGTGGCGATCCGGCAAGGGCGGAAAGCTACGTGGAGCCTTTGCGCAAGGCCGGCACGGTCGAATTCGAATCAGTCCAATCGATGGACTACGTTGCCGTACAACGCTCTGGCGATATTGACGACACTCGCGCATTCACTGGCTACATGAAATCCGGTTTCATTGACACGATTAGTGAAGATCTCATCGACAACCTGATCGACAACTTTGCAGCACACCCTGATCGCGCAACCCGCTTTGGGTTCGGGCAATCAGGCGGCGCCATAGGACGGGTTGGTCGAACGGATACCGCGTTTTCTCACCGCGAGGCCAATTTCAACTTGTTGTCATTTGTTAGCTGGAAGACAGGCGATGAGGGCGAGGAGCACGTTAAGTACATCAATTCGCACTGGTCCAATGTGGAGCCCTTCACAACAGGCTTCTATGTCAATGACCACTTCGATCAGCCTCAGGAACAGGTGAACCGGACGTACAGGGAAAATTTCCCGCGTTTGCTCCAAATTAAGCAGAAATATGATCGGACAAACTTGTTCCGGCTTAATGCCAATATCAGATCAGCCTGATCGGCACGCTGGTTGATATCGGTGGTCAGTCGACTTAAGTAGTGTGTCGGCAGTATCTGCATGCGG
>CALDZH010000162.1 GCA_937944275.1 uncultured Woeseiaceae bacterium | reverse complement strand
CGGAGATGGTCATGCCGGGCGACAACGTACAGATGGTTGTTGAGCTGATTGCCCCGATCGCCATGGAAGATGGTCTGCGCTTCGCGATTCGCGAAGGTGGCCGTACCGTCGGCGCGGGTGTAGTTGCCAAGATCATCGAGTAATCGGTAAACCAAGTTCGGTGGAGCCGATCGCGAACCAACCCTAGTGTTTCTCGCGGTCGGCTTTAGCGTTCTCTCGAAACAGTTATGCGAGAAAGGCCAGTAGCTCAATTGGCAGAGCGGCGGTCTCCAAAACCGCAGGTTGGGGGTTCGATTCCCTCCTGGCCTGCCACTTTTTGCAGGAGCGGCTTTGGCCGCGACACATCATGAATGCACAGGCAGAAACAAACCAGGGCGGGGTCCTCGACACCATCAAGTTGCTGATTGCGGCACTTGCACTGGTGGGTGGGCTTTACGCTTATTACTACTATGAGACGTCGATTGCTCAGGCGCTGCGTGTCCTCATGGTCCTTGGTGGTGCGGCCGCGGGTATCGGTATTGCAATGACCAGTACCCAGGGACAGCGTCTCTGGCACTTTATCCAGGGCTCGCGCGTTGAGATCCGCAAGGTTGTCTGGCCAACGAAGCAGGAAACGACGCAGACGGCAATCGCGGTTTTCGTGTTCACGCTCGTCATGATGCTGTTCTTCTGGGCGCTGGACTCGGGTCTGCTTTGGCTGACCCGAACCCTCGTGGGCTAAGCAGGAGGATTTCGCAAGTGGCACTACGCTGGTACATCGTGCACGCCTACTCGAATTTCGAGCATCGCGTCAAAAGCGCGCTCGAAGAGCGCATTGAGCGCATGGGGTTGCAGGACAAGTTTGGTGAGATCCTCGTACCGACCGAAGAGGTGGTCGAAATGCGCGAGGGTCAGAAACGTCGTAGTGAACGCAAGTTTTTCCCTGGCTATGTGCTGGTCCAGATGGAAATGGACGACGAGACATGGCACCTCGTAAAGGAAGTGCCGAAGGTGCTCGGATTTATCGGAGGCTCAAGCGATCGCCCGGCGCCGATTACCGAAAAGGAAGCAGATCGTATTCTGCAGCGCGTCCAGGAAGGCGTCGACAAGCCGCGGCCGAAAGTACTGTTCGAGCCGGGCGAGGTTGTTCGCGTTACGGATGGGCCGTTCAACGACTTCTCCGGTGTCGTCGAGCAGGTCAACTACGAGAAGAACCGACTGCAGGTTGCAGTACAGATTTTAGGCCGCTCTACGCCGGTCGAGCTTGACTTCGGTCAGGTAGAAAAAGGATAGGTTTTAAGGGGTCGAACCGCTTTTTTGAATAGCTATACGATCGGTGCGGACATTCGCCGGCAAAAAAGCGGTTCGACCCCATTATTAAAGACGAGGAGCTCGCAAGAGCGCTTGAACTCGAGAGGAAAACAACATGGCTAAGAAAGTTGCCAGCTATATCAAGCTGCAGGTACCGGCCGGCCAGGCAAATCCGTCGCCGCCCGTTGGTCCCGCCCTCGGTCAGCACGGCGTCAATATCATGGAGTTCTGCAAGGCATTTAATGCGCAGACCCAAGGTACTGAGCCTGGCTTGCCGATTCCCGTGATCATTACGGTCTATGCAGATCGGAGCTTCACGTTTATTTCCAAGACTCCGCCCGCCGCAGTCCTGTTGCGTAAGGCAGCAGGCATTCCCAAGGGTTCCGGGACGCCGAACACAGACAAGGTTGGCAAGGTCAATCGTGCGCAGCTCGAAGAAATCGCCACGACCAAGATGCCCGACCTGACCGCGGCCGACATGGACGCCGCAGTACGTACGGTTGCGGGTACGGCGCGGAGCATGGGCATCGAGACAGAGGGAGTGAACTAATGGCCAGGATGAGCAAGAGAAAGAAGGCGGCTCGTGAAAAGGTTGACTCCACCAAGACGTATATCATCGATGAAGCACTTGGTCTCGTCAAAGAGCTGGCCACGGCGAAGTTCCCGGAGAGCATTGACGTATCGGTCAATCTCGGCGTGGATCCGCGCAAGTCCGACCAGGTTGTGCGTGGCTCGACAGTTTTGCCGAACGGCACCGGAAAGACCGTCCGTGTCGCAGTATTTGCGCAGGGCGAGAATGTAGAAAAAGCAACTGCTGCTGGGGCCGACATTGTCGGCTTCGAAGACCTCGCAGAAAGCGTCAAGGCCGGCGAGATGAACTTTGATGTCGTCATCGCAACGCCTGATGCCATGCGTGTCGTGGGTCAGCTGGGCCAGATTCTCGGTCCGCGCGGACTGATGCCGAACCCGAAGGTTGGCACAGTCACGGCTGACGTAGAGAGTGCCGTCAAGAATGCAAAGGCAGGCCAGGTGCGTTACCGGACCGACAAGGCCGGCATCATCCACTGCGCGATCGGCCGCGTTGACTTCGAAGTGGATGCGCTTCGGGAAAACCTCGAGGCACTGCTCGCTGACCTGAAGAAAGCCAAGCCTGCAGCAGCAAAAGGTTCGTATTTCAAGAAGCTGACCGTTTCCTCGACCATGGGTCCGGGCGTGTCAGTTGACCGGACATCCGTCGACGCTTAAGTCGGCCCGTTCGGAAAAATTTGCCTGTGCGGTTTCGGCCGCGCTGGCAATAGCCACACGGACGTGGCGATCGTCGAAGACCACAGGCGACCAGGTTGATTCCCGGTCTTAATTGTTGCCTGTGCAGATGGTGTTACCTGAGTCAGATTTATCATTGGATTTATCGGGCAACGGTTACCCATCCGACAAGGGATGGAATCCCTTTTTGGGGAGTGAGGCTCGTCCTTGCTCATTTGTAAGTAACCGTAAGTAAGCCAGGAGTTGTCATGGCACTGAGACTCGAAGACAAGAAAGCGCTTGTCAAAGAGGTGAATGCGGTTGCAGGAGATTCTGTAACGGCCGTTGCGGCCGAATACAGAGGTCTGTCTGTTTCTCAGATGACGGAGTTGCGCAAAGAAGCGCGCGATGCCGGCGTGTACATGCGTGTGGTCAAAAACACGCTGGCGCGGCGTGCTGTCAAGGGAACGGAATTTGAGTGCATGCAGGAAACACTCAAGGGACCGATTCTGCTCGCGTTCGCAAAAGAAGATCCAGGTGCCGCTGCCAGGGTTATCAGGAACTTCGCCAAGGAGAATAAAGATCTCCAGGCGGTTTCGCTATCGGCCGGTGGGCAACTTATGCCCGGGTCTGATCTTTCCAAGTTGGCTGATTTGCCGACGCTGGATCAGGCGCGCGCAATGTTGCTTGGCGTGTTTGTAGCACCGATGAGCCAATTGGTACGCACACTCGCAGAACCTCCCGCGATGCTCGCACGGACTATGTCCGCGCGCGGCGAGCAGGAAGCTGCATAGGATCGGTTTAGAAAACAGGAAACATATTCCCTGACTCGGGAAGTAAATTTATTAAGGAAACATAGAAATGGCACTGTCAAACGAAGATCTGCTCAAAGAACTGAGCGCAAAGCCCATCATGGAAGTCGTTGAGCTCGTAAAGATGCTCGAAGAAGAGTGGGGCGTATCTGCTGCTGCTCCAGTAGCTGTAGCTGCCGGCCCCGCTGCCGACGCAGGTGCTGCTGCTGAAGAGAAGACCGAATTCGACGTCGTAATGACGAGCTTCGGTAGCAACAAGGTATCTGTCATTAAGGCTGTTCGCGCACTCACCGGTCTTGGGCTCAAAGAAGCCAAGGATGCCGTTGAAGGCGCACCGTCGACCATTAAGGAAGGCGTTGCCAAGGACGAGGCAGAAGACGGTAAGAAGCAGCTTGAAGAGGCCGGCGCAACGGTTGAGTTGAAATAATCAACTCAAGCAAAGCTGCTGCATCGCGAGATGCAAGGCCCGACGGGTCAAGAAAGTCGGGCAAGCAGCCAGTCGCGAAGCGGCTGGCTGCTTGTCTGCGTCCGTAGTTAAAGAATTAGGCTAACGAGGATTTCTCGAATGGCATACTCATTCACTGAGAAAAAGCGTATCCGCAAGAACTTTGGCAAACGTCCGACAATCCTGGACGTGCCATACCTGTTGTCGATCCAGGTTGATTCGTACAACAAGTTCCTGCAGACCGAAAAGACGATCGAAGAGCGCGAAGATCGCGGCCTGCATGCCGCTTTCCAATCGGTATTCCCGATTGTCAGCTATTCAGGCAATGCAGCGCTCGAGTACGTGAGCTACCGCCTGGGTGAGCCGGTATTTGACGTCAAGGAATG
Organism: uncultured Woeseiaceae bacterium; assembly: GCA_937944275.1. Taxonomy (GTDB): domain Bacteria; phylum Pseudomonadota; class Gammaproteobacteria; order Steroidobacterales; family Woeseiaceae; genus UBA1847. The sequence continues at coordinate 11,545 of CALDZH010000162.1, read as the reverse complement.
TCAGATGCGCGGCATGACATACGCAGCGCCGATTAGAGTGCTCGTGCGCCTGGTCATTTATGATAAGGAAGCAAGCGGCACGCCGAAGCCGGTAAAGGACATTCGCGAGCAGGAGGTTTATCTCGGTGAAATGCCGTTGATGACCGATCACGGTACGTTCGTTATCAACGGTACTGAACGCGTTATCGTATCGCAGCTGCATCGCTCTCCCGGTGTGTTTTTCGACCATGACAAGGGCAAGACGCACAGCTCGGGCAAACTGCTGTTCTCCGCACGCGTCATTCCTTACCGTGGTTCGTGGCTCGACATGGAGTTCGATCCGAAGGACTGCGTATTTGCGCGTATCGATCGCCGCCGCAAGCTGCCGGTGACGATCATCCTGCGTGCTCTCGAAATGAACAATGAGGAAATGCTCGACCTGTTCTTCGAGAACAATGATTTCTACCTATCGGAGAAAGAGATCAAGATGGGCCTTGTGCCTGAGCGCATGCGTGGTGAAACCGCGAGTTTCGAGATCAAACTTGGCCGTAAGGTCATTGTTGAAGAAGGCAAGCGCATCACGGCCAAGCACGTCCGCGACATGGAAAAGTCCACAGTCGACAAACTCGTCGTGCCTAACGAATACCTCGAGGGCAAGATCCTTGCGCACGACATCGTTGACACCGAAACTGGCGAGTTGATCGCCGCCGCAAATACCGAACTGACAGCGGAACTGGTAGAGCAGCTGATCGAAGCCGGAGTTGAGCACATTCGCACGCTGTACGTGAATGACCTCGATCATGGCCCGTTCATTTCCAATACGCTGAACATTGATCCGTCGACGACACGCCTCGAGGCGCTCGTCGAGATCTATCGCATGATGCGTCCCGGTGAGCCGCCCACCAAGGAAGCGGCCGAGAACCTGTTCCAGAACCTGTTCTTTAACCCCGATCGTTACGATCTGTCAGCTGTTGGCCGCATGAAGTTCAATCGTCGCGTTGGTCGCGATAACTCTGAAGGTGAAGGCGTACTCGACAGGGATGACATCCTTGATGTCCTGTCGACGCTGATCAATATTCGCAACGGCTTTGGCACGGTTGATGATATCGATCATCTTGGTAACCGTCGTGTAAGAAGCGTGGGTGAGATGGCCGAGAACGCATTCCGTGTCGGCCTGGTGCGCGTTGAGCGTGCTGTCAAAGAGCGCCTGACGCAGGCAGAAGCTGATGGCCTGATGCCACAGGAGATGATCAATGCGAAGCCGGTTGCCGCCGCCGTAAAAGAGTTCTTCGGCTCCAGTCAGCTGTCGCAGTTTATGGATCAGAACAACCCGCTGTCGGAAGTAACGCATAAACGCCGCGTTTCAGCGCTTGGGCCGGGTGGCCTTACGCGCGAGCGAGCGGGCTTCGAGGTTCGTGACGTTCATCCGACGCACTACGGCCGAGTTTGTCCGATCGAGACACCTGAAGGACCGAACATCGGCCTTATCAACTCGCTGGCGGTTTACGCGCGCACCAATGAGTACGGATTCCTGGAGACGCCGTATCGAAAGGTGGCAAACGCGAAGGTGACGGCGGAAATCGATTACCTGTCGGCGATCGAAGAGAGCCAGTTCATCATTGCGCAGGCAAACTCGGAGCTCGACAAGAATGGCAAGTTTGTCGAGGACCTTGTGGCTGTTCGCCACAAGAACGAGTTCACGCTTGCTGGCCCTGGTGACGTTAATTACATGGACGTCAGTCCACGCCAGATCGTTTCGGTTGCAGCCGCGCTTATTCCGTTCCTTGAGCACGATGACGCCAACCGCGCACTCATGGGCTCAAACATGCAACGTCAGGCAGTTCCGACGTTGCGCGCCGAGGCGCCTCTTGTTGGCACCGGTATCGAGCGTGCTGTAGCGGTCGACTCGGGTGTAACGGTCGTTGCACGCCGCGGAGGTTACGTCGATTCGGTCGATGCTTCGCGTATCGTCGTACGCGTTAACGATGATGAGACGACTGCCGCAGAGCCCGGCGTGGATATATACAACCTGACCAAGTACACGCGTTCGAACCAGAATACGTGTATCAATCAGCGCCCGCTCGTGAAAAGTGGAGACACGATCTCCGCTGGCGACGTCTTGGCTGACGGTCCGTCGACGGACATGGGCGAGCTGGCGCTTGGCCAGAACCTGCTCGTCGCGTTCATGCCGTGGAATGGCTACAACTTTGAGGATTCGATTCTGATTTCGGAGCGCGTCGTCAAGGAAGACCGCTTCACGACGATTCACATCGAAGAGCTGCAGTGCGTCGCTCGCGACACGAAGCTCGGGCCCGAGGACATCACGTCGGATATTCCGAACGTTGGCGACGCTGCGCTTGCTAAGCTCGATGAATCCGGCATCGCATTCATTGGCGCCGAAGTGAAGGCTGGCGACATTCTTGTCGGCAAGGTAACCCCGAAGGGCGAGACTCAGCTGACACCTGAAGAGAAGCTTCTGCGTGCCATTTTTGGCGAGAAAGCCTCCGACGTGAAAGATACGTCACTGCGCGTTCCGCCGGGAATGGATGGCACTGTCATCGACGTTCGCGTGTTTACGCGTGACGGCGTCGAGAAAGATCTGCGGGCTCTCTCGATTGAGAGGTCTGAACTCGAAGCTGTTCGTAAGGACCTCGACGACACACTGCGTATCCTCGAAGAGGATATCTACGAGCGTGTTGAGCGAATGCTCACGGGCAAGATGGCACAGGGTGGACCAAACAAGCTGAAATCCGGTTCAAAGATCACCAAGGCCTATATCGAAGAGCTGCCACGTGAACAGTGGTTCGAGATTCGCCTCAAGAATGATGAAGCGAACGAGCAGTTGCAAAAAGCCTTTGAGCGTCTGAAAGCGCAGCGTGACGAGTTTGACCGCCGCTTTGAAGAGAAGAAGACGAAAATTACCGCGGGCGATGATCTCGCGCCGGGTGTGCTCAAGATGGTCAAGGTTTACCTGGCTGTTAAGCGCCGCATCCAGCCGGGTGACAAGATGGCCGGCCGTCACGGTAACAAAGGTGTTATCTCGACCATCGTTCCGGTGGAAGACATGCCTTACCTGGAAGATGGCAACCCTGTTGATATCGTCCTGAACCCGCTTGGCGTTCCATCACGAATGAACGTCGGCCAGGTGCTTGAAACACACCTGGGGTGGGCTGCCAAGGGTGTCGGCAAAAAGATCAACGACATGCTCAAGGCTCAGGAGTCGATTGCCAAGGTGAGGAAGTTCCTGGAGCAGGTATATAACAAGACCGGCGGCAGGACAGAGGACATCAAGTCGTTCAGCGACGAGGAAGTTCTCGAGCTTGCGGGCAACCTGACCAACGGTGTACCGACGGCAACGCCCGTGTTTGACGGAGCGACCGAGGCAGAAATCAAGGGCCTTCTCGAGCTCGCCGATCTCGATACATCAGGGCAGTCAACGTTATACGACGGGCGTACCGGTGAGAAGTTTGATCGCGATGTCACGGTTGGCTACATGTACATGTTGAAACTCAACCACCTGGTTGACGACAAGATGCATGCTCGTTCGACCGGCCCGTACAGTCTCGTCACGCAGCAGCCGCTGGGTGGTAAGGCACAGTTCGGTGGTCAGCGCTTCGGCGAGATGGAGGTCTGGGCACTCGAAGCCTACGGCGCCTCGTATACCTTGCAGGAAATGCTGACCGTCAAGTCAGACGACGTCCAGGGTCGCACCAAGATGTACAAGAACATCGTGGACGGTGAACATTACATGGATGCCGGCATGCCGGAATCGTTTAACGTACTGGTCAAGGAAATTCGTTCCTTGGGCATCAATATTGAGCTGGAGACAGACTAATGAAAGATCTCCTGAAGCTATTTAAATACCAGAACCCGGTAGACGACTTCGATGCGATCCGCATCGGCCTGGCATCTCCCGATATGGTCCGGTCATGGTCCTTCGGCGAGGTGAAGAAGCCTGAGACGATCAACTACCGTACGTTCAAACCTGAGCGTGATGGCTTGTTCTGCGCCAAGATTTTTGGCCCGATCAAGGACTACGAGTGCCTGTGCGGAAAGTACAAGAGGCTGAAGCATCGCGGCGTTGTTTGTGAAAAGTGTGGCGTCGAGGTTACTCAGACCAAGGTTCGTCGTGAACGTATGGCCCATATCGAGCTGGCCAGCCCGGTTGCGCACATCTGGTTCCTGAAGTCGCTGCCGTCACGAATCGGTCTTATGCTCGACATGACGTTGCGCGAAATCGAACGAGTTCTGTACTTCGAGGCCTTCGTGGTCGTCGAGCCAGGCATGACCGAACTCGAGCGCGGTCAACTCATGACCGACGACATGTACCTCGAAGCACTCGAGCAGTACGGTGATGAATTCGATGCCCGTATGGGGGCAGAAGCCGTGCGCGAAATGCTCATGACGATCGATCTGCAGCGCGAAGTACTGCAGGTTCGTGAGGACATCGATGCAACGCGTTCAGAAACCAAGATCAAGCGTCTGTCCAAGCGACTCAAGCTGCTGGAATCGTTTATCGAGTCGGGCAACAAGCCCGAGTGGATGGTACTGACCGTTCTCCCCGTACTGCCGCCCGATTTGCGTCCGCTGGTACCGCTGGACGGTGGCCGCTTCGCGACCTCGGATCTGAATGACCTTTATCGTCGTGTCATTAACCGCAACAATCGTTTGCGCCGGCTGCTGGAGCTGAATGCTCCGGACATCATCGTACGCAATGAAAAGCGTATGTTGCAGGAGTCGGTTGACGCGCTGCTCGACAACGGTCGTCGTGGTCGTGCTATCACGGGAACGAATAAGCGCCCGCTGAAGTCGCTCGCCGATATGATCAAAGGCAAGCAGGGCCGTTTCCGTCAGAATCTGCTCGGTAAGCGCGTGGACTACTCCGGGCGTTCCGTTATTGTGGTTGGTCCGACGCTCAAGCTGCACCAGTGCGGCCTGCCAAAGAAGATGGCGCTTGAATTGTTCAAGCCGTTCATTTTCTCGAAGCTGCAGCTGCGCGGTGAAGCCACGACGATCAAGGCAGCCAAGCGGCTCGTTGAGCGCGAAGGTGCGGAAGTCTGGGATATTCTCGAAGAGGTTATTCGCGAACACCCTGTCATGCTGAATCGCGCGCCCACGCTGCATCGGCTGGGCATTCAGGCGTTCGAGCCGGTATTGATCGAGGGCAAGGCTATCCAGCTACACCCACTCGTATGTACGGCATTCAATGCCGACTTTGATGGCGACCAGATGGCTGTGCACGTGCCGCTGTCGATCGAGGCGCAGCTTGAAGCCCGCGCCCTGATGATGTCGTCGAATAATATTCTGTCGCCCGCCAATGGTGATCCGATCATCGTTCCATCGCAGGATGTCGTATTGGGTCTCTACTACATGACCCGCACGAAAGTGAATGCGAAAGGCGAAGGTATGATCCTCGCCAACCTCGACGAAGCACGTCGTGCGTACGAAACAGGCGCTGCCGAACTGCAGGCGCAGGTCAAGGTTCGCGTGACAGTGCATGAGGCTAATGAAGACGGTGAGGTCGAGAAAGTTACGAAAATCCTCGACACGACGGTTGGTCGCGCACTGCTGTCGGGCATCCTGCCAAACGGTATGGAGTTCACGCATATCAACCGTGCGATGTCAAAGAAAGCGATTTCGAATGTCATCAACGCCTGTTATCGCCAACTGGGTCTCAAAAAGACCGTGGTCTTTGCCGACCGACTGATGTACACCGGCTTCCGTCTCGCAACGATGGCCGGTATATCGATTGGCGTGAATGACATGGTTGTTCCCGAGAACAAGGAAGAAATCCTGGCTGTCGCTGAGGCAGAGGTTAAGGAAATCCAGGATCAGTATGGTTCCGGCCTTGTAACCGACGGCGAGCGTTACAACAAGGTTGTCGATATCTGGTCGCGTACTAACGAGCATGTCGCCAAGGCGATGATGGATAAGCTCGGTACGGAAACGGTGAAGGACGCTAACGGTAAGCAGGTTGAACAGGAGTCGTTTAACTCGATCTACATGATGGCCGACTCTGGTGCTCGTGGTAGTGCGGCGCAGATTCGTCAGCTGGCTGGTATGCGTGGTCTGATGGCCAAGCCGGACGGCTCGATTATCGAGACGCCGATTACGGCCAACTTCCGCGAAGGCCTGGACGTACTGCAGTACTTCATCTCGACTCACGGCGCTCGTAAAGGCCTTGCCGATACCGCTCTCAAGACCGCGAACTCGGGTTACCTTACACGTCGTCTCGTCGACGTTGCGCAGGACCTGGTGGTTACGGAAGTAGATTGCGAAACCCGTAACGGTGTTGCAATGGCTCCTATCGTTGAAGGTGGCGACATCGTTGAGCCGCTGACCGAGCGCGTACTGGGTCGCGTACTGGCTGAGCCGGTCATGATCCCAGGTACTGACAAGGTGGCTTTCGACGCAGGTACGATGCTCGACGAAGCTACCGTACAGCGCCTCGAAGATCTGTCTATCGACAACGTCATCGTGCGTTCGCCGATTACATGCGAAGTTCGTTACGGCGTGTGTTCGCAGTGCTACGGTCGCGACCTCGCGCGCGGTCACCGCATCAACATCGGCGAAGCCGTTGGCGTAATCGCGGCGCAGTCGATTGGTGAGCCGGGTACGCAGCTGACGATGCGCACGTTCCATATCGGTGGTGCGGCCTCACGTTCTGCAGCGATTAACAATATCGAGATCAAGTCAAACGGTATTGCAAAGCTCGTCAATATCAAGACAGTGGCGCACCACAAGGGCTACCTCGTTGCTGTTTCGCGCTCGGGTGAAATTTCGATTGTGAACGAACTCGGCCGTGAGCGTGAGCGCTACAAGGTTCCTTACGGTGCAACGATCACTATCCAGGACAACGAAGAGGTCAGGCAGGGCCAGGTCGTTGCGAACTGGGATCCGCATACGCACCCGGTTGTCACGGAAGTGGAAGGCAAGATCAAATTCCAGGACTTCATCGACGGCGTTACCGTCACCGAGCAGGTCGACGAATTTACCGGTCTCACCAGTATCGTGGTACTCGATCCGAAGAGCCGCGGAGGTGCAGGCAAGGACCTGCGCCCGGTTGCCAAGCTGGTTGACGAGGATGGCAAGGACATCTGCTTCGCCAACACGGAGATTCCTGCCGTCTATGCACTTCCGGTAGACGCCATCATCTCGATGGCAGACGGCGCCAAGGTCTCCATTGGTGACATCATCGCGCGTATCCCGCAGGCGTCCTCGAAAACTCGCGATATCACGGGCGGTTTGCCGCGCGTTGCTGACTTGTTCGAAGCGCGTAAACCGAAAGATCCGGCGATCATGGCCGAGCACACAGGTACCGTCAGCTTCGGCAAGGAAACCAAGGGTAAACGTCGCCTCGTTATCACCGAGGAAAACGGTGAGAGTCATGAGGAGCTGATCCCGAAATGGCGCCACTTGAACGTGTTCGAGGGTGAGCAGGTAGTGCAGGGTGAAATCATCGCCGACGGCGAGCCGAACCCGCATGACATCCTGCGCCTGCGTGGTGTGCCGAACCTGGCGGACTATCTCGTGCGCGAGATTCAGGATGTATATCGACTGCAGGGCGTGAAGATCAATGACAAGCACATCGAGGTGATCATTCGCCAGATGCTGCGCAAGGTTATTGTTGCGTCGGCGGGTGAGAGCACCTATCTGCGGGGCGAGCAAATCGACAAGGCGCGCTTCCTCGAGGAGTCCGAGCAGCTCGAAGCTCAGGGCAAAGAGGACTTGACGGCAGATCCTGTTCTGCTGGGAATCACAAAGGCTTCCCTGGCCACCGAGTCGTTCATTTCGGCGGCTTCGTTCCAGGAAACGACGCGCGTACTCACTGAAGCAGCGGTTCGTGGCTTGCGCGACGAGCTCAGGGGGCTCAAGGAGAATGTGATTGTTGGTCGCCTGATTCCGGCCGGAACCGGTTTTGCGCATCACGCCGAGCGTCGTCGCACGCGTGAGCAGGATCTTGCAGATCAGCTAAAAGAGCTGGAAGAAAACCAGCTAGCCGAGGCATCGGCAGCCGAGGCATCGGCAGCTGAGGCAGCCGAGGCAGCCGAAGAAGGAGACGAGGCGGCAGCAGATGTGGTCGCGGCGGCGGAAGCCGAGGTGGCTGCCGAGGGCGGCGAATCGACGACCGAGGCTTGATAAATAGAGCGCGCGTCAATACAATGCCCGCCCTTGACCCCCGGGGCTCATCATTAGATGGGCCCCAAGTTTATTGACCGGGTTCGTCGTCAGATGGACCGGGTTTTCCCCGACCACTGGCGCCAGAGACGTCCAGCGGCCGGGTGCGCGCGTTTATTTGGGCGCAAAAAAGTAATTGATAGTTAAGAATTTTTTGATAACCAGACAAGAAGAGTGAAGGCCCATGGCCACAGTGAATCAGTTAGTACGTAAGCCTCGCGCAACCAAACGCGTTAAAAGCGCGGTTCCGGCACTTGGTGCCAGCCCGCAGAAGCGCGGTGTTTGCACGCGCGTTTACACGACGACACCGAAAAAGCCGAACTCGGCTATGCGCAAGGTTGCTCGTGTACGCCTGACGAACGGCTTCGAAGTAACAAGCTACATCGGTGGCGAGGGCCATAACTTGCAGGAACACAGCGTCGTGTTGATTCGCGGCGGTCGTGTAAAAGACCTGCCGGGTGTTCGCTACCACACCGTTCGCGGCACGCTCGATTGTGCCGGCGTATCGGATCGCAGGCAGGGTCGTTCCAAGTACGGCACCAAACGTCCGAAGTCGTAAACAAAATAGAAAATTGTCGTAGGAGCGCGCGCGGCGCGCGACAAACGAACTTAGAGAGAACCAATGTCCAGAAGAACACAGGCACCAAAGCGTACGATCCTTCCTGATCCCAAGTACGGAAGTGAGTTGCTCGCAAAGTTCATGAATATGATCATGAACGACGGCAAGAAGTCCGTTGCGGAACGCATTATTTATGGTGCACTCGATCGCATCTCCGCACGTGAGACGAACAGCGATGACAAGGCTCTTGAGTTGCTCGAGACTGCTCTCGAGAACGTAAAGCCTGTCGTTGAGGTGAAATCACGTCGTGTGGGCGGCGCTACTTACCAGGTTCCGGTCGAGGTTCGTCCGGCTCGTCGCCAGACACTGGCCATGCGCTGGGTCATCGATGCTGCACGCAAGCGTAGCGAAAAGTCGATGGCGCATCGCCTCGCACACGAGTTGCTCGATGCGGCAGAAAATCGCGGCACGGCCGTGAAGAAAAAAGAAGATACGCATCGTATGGCGGAAGCCAACAAAGCGTTCTCGCACTATCGCTGGTAAGCGGCTAACAGCCGAATTGACCAGAACCTTGTCGTGGCCCGTACAACCCCCATCGAGCGCTATCGCAATATAGGCATCATGGCCCATATTGATGCGGGCAAGACCACCACGACGGAACGCGTCCTCTTCTATACTGGCGTAAGCCACAAGATGGGCGAAGTTCACGACGGCGCGGCTGTCATGGACTGGATGGAGCAGGAGCAGGAGCGCGGTATTACGATCACATCGGCCGCGACGACTTGTTTTTGGGCTGGCATGGACGGCCAGTTCGACGAGCACCGCGTCAATATCATTGACACGCCGGGACACGTCGACTTCACGATTGAAGTAGAGCGCAGCTTGAGGGTGCTGGATGGCGCCGTCACTGTGTTGTGTTCAGTGGGCGGTGTCGAGCCGCAGACTGAAACGGTCTGGCGGCAAGGCAACAAGTACAAAGTGCCGCGCATGATATTTGTGAACAAGATGGATCGAGCAGGCGCAGACTACCTGCGCGTGATTGAACAGGTTCGCGAGCGTCTTGGCGCCAACCCGGTACCTGTCCAGTTACCGATTGGTGCGGAAGAAAAGTTTGCGGGTGTGATCGACCTCATTCGCATGCAGGCGATCTACTGGGATGAGAGCAACATGGGTACAACCTATGAGGCTCGTGAAATACCCGAAGACCTGCTCGCGGACGCCAAGGCGTGGCGCGAGAAGATGGTTGAGGCGGCCGCTGAAGGCGACGAAGAACTGCTGGACAAATTTCTCGGAGACAGCGAGCTGTCGGATGACGAGATTCGCGAAGGTCTTCGAGCGCGAACCTTGTCGGGCGAAATTGTAGTGACAATGTGCGGTTCGGCGTTCAAAAACAAGGGCGTGCAGGCGATGCTGGATGCAGTTATCTACTTCATGCCATCACCAATCGACGTGCCCCCGATCACGGGACATGTGGATGATGAGACGGAAGCTACGCGTCCGGCGGATGACGATGAATCATTTGCGGCGCTGGCGTTCAAGATCGCGACGGATCCGTTCGTCGGCAATCTGACATTTTTCCGCGTGTACTCGGGAGTATTGAATTCGGGTGACACGATATTTAACCCTGTTAAGGGCAAGAAAGAGCGCATCGGCCGCATATTGCAGATGCACTCGAACGATCGCAAAGAGATCAAGGAAGTATACGCAGGCGATATCGCTGCAGCAGTTGGACTCAAGGATGTCACCACAGGTGACACGCTATGCGATTTGAAAAACCAGATCACGCTCGAGCGCATGGAGTTTCCGGAGCCGGTTATTTCAGTGGCGGTCGAGCCGAAAACGAAGGCTGACCAGGATAAGATGGGTATCGCGCTGCAGAAACTGGCGAAAGAAGACCCGTCGTTCCGCGTTCATACGGACGAGGAGTCTAACCAGACGATCATTTCGGGGATGGGCGAGCTGCACCTCGATATCATTGTCGATCGCATGAAGCGCGAGTTCAGGGTCGATGCCAATGTGGGCAAACCGCAAGTTGCGTACCGCGAGACGATCCGCAAGCAGGTGGAACAGGAATACAAGTTCGTACGCCAGACAGGTGGGCGCGGCCAATACGGTCATGTTTATTTGCGTATCGAGCCAATGGAGACGGGTTGCGGCTACGAGTTCGTAAACGACATTGTTGGCGGAGCCGTACCAAAGGAGTACATCCCGGCCGTTGATCGCGGTGTTCAGGAGCAGATGCAAAATGGTGTTGTCGCCGGGTATCCGGTCGTCGATTGCAAGGTTACCTTGTACGATGGTTCGTACCACGACGTTGACTCCAGTGAGATGGCTTTCAAGATAGCCGGCTCAATGGGTTTCCGGGAAGGTGCTGCCAAGGCAGGTCCGGTATTGCTCGAGCCGATCATGAAGGTCGAGGTGGTAACACCTGAAGATTATATGGGAGACGTGATGGGTGATTTGAATCGCCGTCGTGGTCTGCCGCAAGGTATGGATGACACGCCCGCAGGCAAGGTAATTCGTGCGGAAGTGCCTTTGGCCGAGATGTTCGGCTATGCCACGGACCTGCGCTCGATGAGCCAGGGACGTGCCGTGTACTCCATGGAGTTTCAGAAGTACTCAGAAGTGCCGCAGAATGTTGCGGATTTGGTCATGAAAAAGGCAAGTTAAAAAAACCGAGATAAGGCTATGTCTAAAGAAAAATTTGAGAGAACAAAACCGCACGTTAACGTTGGCACGATTGGTCACGTTGACCATGGCAAGACGACGCTGACGGCGGCACTGACGAAGGTGATGGCCGAGCAGCACGGTGGTGAAGTCAAGGAATTC
>CALDZH010000161.1 GCA_937944275.1 uncultured Woeseiaceae bacterium | reverse complement strand
AGCTTCTCGAGGCGATACGCCGCCAACTTGAAGAAAAAGGGATTGAACTGCCGTGAGCGGCGAAACCGAAGAACTATATAGCTTGCTCATTCCGCTGGCCGAAGATCGCCTGATCGTTCCGCGTGCATGCGTTGCAGAGGTCGTTCGTTTCACAGCGCCGGAGCAAGAGGCTGGAGCCCACTCCTGGATGATGGGAAGCGTTAACTGGAATGGTCGCTCGTTACCAGTTGCATCATTTGAAGGGGCATTGGGTAAAGACGTCCCGGTAACGACGGGCCGCACACGCATCGTGGTTTTTCACGCGCACACCGGACAGTTGAATACGGGCCATTTCGGTGTGTTGACGCAGGGCTTCCCGCAGCTTGTACGCGTAAATAAAGATGTCTTGCAATTACATACGACTGAAGGCTGGCCAAAAGATGCGCCGGTTCTTTGCCGTGTGAAAATGATTAACGAGTTTCCGCTGATTCCGGATCTCGAAAAACTCGAGGCGATGCTGGCGCGGGAGGCCATGCAGGCCTGATCGGGCCACGATCAGAATTCTGCCAGCGGGCTCAGATGCTGAAGTCGCCCCACAACGACTGAAGAACAGCGAGCGCGGCGACGGCCGCGGTTTCCGTTCGCAGTACTCGCGGACCCAATGAAACCGCCTCGAATCCTGACACGTCAGCATCGTCATACTCCGTATGGCTGAACCCGCCTTCGGGGCCGATAAGGAGGCATACTTTCGTCCTGGGCGAGTCGACGGCCGCGAGAGCAGCCCTGGCGCCAGGCTTCAGTATCAGGTCGACATCAGCATCTTTCGGCTTCGAACCGAACCAGTCCTTGAGCGGCATCGGCGTGTCGATCAGGGGCAATCGCGTCCGGCCTGCCTGTTCGCAAGCGCTGGCCGCGACACCTTGCCAATGATCGCGCCGCTTCAGGGCGCGCGCAGCATCGAGTTTGACGACGCCATATTCGGTCAGCACGGGTGTGATGCGCTTGACCCCAAGCTCGGTAGCTTTCTGCACGACGAAATCCATGCGCTCGCCGCGCGAAATGCCTTGTACCAGATGAATCTTGAGTGGTGATTCCGTGGCCACCTCGTGGCTTTCGCCGACGCGCAGAGTGGCCGTGCTCTTGGTCATGCCTGTGATCGTTGCCGACCATTCGGGCCCGGTTCCGTTGAATACCGTGATGTTGTTCCCAATGCGCAAACGCAATACGCGGCCAAGGTAGTGCGCCCGATCACCGTCGAGTGCAACCTCGGAGCCGTTGATCAATTCCTCGGAAACAAATAGCCTCGTCTTCATGGTTTCGAAATCATGCCAATTCACAGTGGACAAAGCCACCGGGCTTCTGGACCCTGCAACGCAGTGCCACAGCCCAAATTGCGATGCGCGACCTGGCGGCACGGAGCCATCGATGATCGTGGTGCATGGCATCAGTTTGCCGCCGGGTGAATTCGGTGGCCCCGAGATCGAAGCTCTGTTCACCAATACGCTCGACTGGTGCGCACATCCTTATTTTGAGGAAATTCGCGGCATGGAAGTCTCTGCGCACATCCTCATTCGGCGTGATGGAAGCGTCGTACAGTTTGTACCTTTTACGGAACGGGCGTGGCATGCAGGTGAATCCTGCTTTCGTGGACACCATCGCTGCAACGACTTTTCGATTGGTATCGAGCTCGAAGGCGAGGACGAAATCCCCTACGACGATCGGCAGTATCCGGTGCTGCAAGCGATAATTCGGGCCCTGTGTGAGGCATATCCAGAGATAACGCCACGCGAAATCGCAGGTCATTCGGACATCGCGCCCGGACGTAAGACGGATCCAGGCCCTGCTTTCGACTGGCTCAGATTGTATGATGGGCTCGGGCACAGGAAAGACACATTATGAAGCTGATCGCATTACTCATCGGACTGGTCATCGAGCGGCTGGCAACTCAGATTTTTCATTGGCGCCGCATGCGCTGGCTGGATCGAATGATCGACTTCGGTTTTCGCCAGGCGGGGCGTGTGGCCAACTGGCCCGCAGTTATTCCCGTCATACTGCTTGGCTTCGTTCTCGTTCTACCCGTATTCGCCGTTATCTGGTTTCTTGGCAGCACGTTGGGTGGCTTCACCTATCTGTTGCTGGCTGTCGTAGTTTTGTTCTTCTCGCTGGGACCGCGAGACATAGGCGAAGAGGTAGACGAATACTGCAGGACGCTCGAGTCAGGCGATGAAGAGCAGGTGCACAACGCCGCAAAAGCTATCGTCGAAAGTGATGTGCCTGAGGAGCCGAGCGAGCGCACATCGTTTGTCGAGGCAGCCGTATGCGTGCAGGCGAATAATCGCTTGTTCGCAGTGGTTTTCTGGTTCGTTGTCTTGGGACCATTGGCGGCATGGGCATATCGCGTCACCGACCTGATTCGCCGCCGCGCAGTCTTTTCAGCGGCGCGTGATGGAGAAGCCGATGGCAGCGCGGCCCGCATCCGCGATGCGGCCGAGATGCTGCATGGCTGGCTCGCGTGGATTCCGGCACGGCTCACGGCTGTCGGATATGCAGCAGCCGGGCATATGGACGATGCCATCGCGGCGCTGCGTGCACCGACTGAAGACCACGATACGTCAACGTCTGCGCGCAGTGAGAATTTGCTGGCACGTGTCGGCATTGCGGCGCTGGCATTGCAGGATCGCCCTGATGAGACGCCAACCGAACGCGCGATTCGCGGTGCTGAAGCTGCCAACCACCTCGTGTTCAAGCTGCTGTTGATCTGGGCCGTAATTATCGCCGCCATGACGTTGTACGGCTTTACTCAGTGACCCGCGCGCGCGCGCTGGTGTGCCTTTGTGCATTCCTGTGCGCTTGTTCCGAGCCCGCGAGCGATACCGGGCAAGACGGCTCTTCTGCGAGAATCGTCACGCTTGCTCCTAATCTTGCTGAACTTGTCTTCGCCGTCGGTGCCGGCGATCAACTTGTCGGTGTTAGTGCCTGGTCCGACTATCCGCGCGCCGTGCTGGAACTTCCCGAGGTAGGGGATGCGTTCGTGGTTGATCAGGAACAGCTCGCGTTTCTCAACCCGGACCTGTTACTCGTGTGGGAAAGCGGCACGCCGCTTCATACTGTCGAAGAGTTACGAAAGCGAGGGTATCGCGTGGAGAGCGTGCGTACACGAGGTCTTGATGACGTAGCTGCCGCGCTGCGTCGCGTTGGGGAATTGACCGGGCGACAGGAGCAGGCAGATGCGGCGGCAGAGGAATTTACTGCCGGTCTGCAGTCATTGCGCGAGCAGTATGTGGATCAACCACCCATCGATGTGTTCTACCAGGTTTCCGCACGGCCTTTGTATACGGTAAATCGAGAGCATTATGTAAGTGGTCTAATTGATATTTGTGGTGGACGAAATATCTTCGACGATCTCGACGACCTTGCTCCGGCGATCTCGGCAGAAGCCGTCATCGACCGCGACCCCGAGGTTATGCTGGCGAGTACCGATGCTGGTGATGATGCGTTTGCTCTATGGGACCGCTGGCCGAGCCTGGCCGCCATCAAGCATGGCAACCAGTTTCTCCTGCCTGCGGACGAGATTGGGCGCGCAACCCCGCGCCTTCTTATTGCAGGTAATGCGATATGTCTTGCACTAAGCCAGGCGCGCGCGAACCGCAGCCAGTGATGATCTTTCAGTAACTAGTTGCGATCACGGTTCCAGAGGACTTCCTGCCCGTTCTCGGCACGCGCCAGGACGCGGGCGACGACGAACAGCAGGTCTGACAACCGGTTCAGGTATTTGATTACCTCGGGCCGGACATTCTCGTCCCGCGACAACGTGAATGCGCGCCGTTCCGCACGGCGCACTGTTGTACGCGCCACGTGACATGCTGCGGCAGCGGGGCCGCCCCCGGGGAGTATGAACTCCTTCAGGCGTGGCAAGTCAGCGTTCAGCGCATCGAGGTCATCCTCCAATCGATCGATGAACGCCTGTTGTACTGCGCTGTGTCCGGGAATACACAATTCACCACCGAGCTCAAAAAGATCATGCTGGATCTCAGTCAGGCACTTGCGGACATCGGTCGGTACCGCATCACATGCGAGTACAACGCCAATGGCGCTGTTTGCCTCATCGACCGTTCCATAGGCTTCTACGCGCGCGCTGTCTTTTTCCGTGCGGCTGCCGTCGCCAAGGCCGGTCGTGCCGTCATCGCCGGTGCGCGTATAAATCTTGCTGAGTCGATTTCCCATGGCGCGACCATAGGTAGCGGCAGGAACAGTGTCAAGAAGAGTGCTTGTTTCGAGGCTTCGATCCCGCCATAGTTGGTGCGTGAATCAGTTTGACGAAAATTCCGCGTCCGCCTTTCTCAAGGTGGCTCTGGCGGCCGCCGGCAAGGCTGCCGAAATCAGCCGTACCTACTACGCCGGGAACTTCACGGTAACGACCAAAGCAGACCGAACGCCCGTGACGCAGGCCGATGTGGAATGCGAGAAAGTCATTCGCCAGGACATCCTGGAGGCGTTTCCGACCCACGGTTTCTATGGCGAAGAAACCGGCCAGACGCAGGCAGACGCCGAGTATCTGTGGCTGGTCGACCCTATTGACGGGACCAAGGGCTTTGTTCGCCAGTATCCGTTCTTCTCTACTCAGATCGCGTTGATGTACCACGGCGAAATCATTCTCGGCGTGTCGAGCGGTACGATGATGGGAGAGCTTGCCTGGGCAGAAAAAGGGCATGGAGCCTGGCTCAACGGCAGGCCACTGAAAATCAGCAGGATCGACAATCCTGATCATGCCGCGGTGTCTGTGGGCAACTTGAAGTCACTTGCGGGCAGTGATGGCTGGGCATCTCTTGGTGGTATCGTTCAGCGGGCAGATCGAATTCGTGGCTATGGTGATTTTTATCATTACCACCTGCTGGCATCAGGCAAGATTGAAGCAGTGATCGAGTCGGACGTGAACATTCTTGATATCGCTGCATTGTCGATCATCGTGACCGAAGCGGGAGGCTTGTTCACAAATCTGAATGGCGAACGGCCGACTCTGGGAATACGCTCGGTTCTTGCGGCGAACCCGTCGCTACACGGCAAGTACCTGAGACTGCTACGAGGTTACGTCGCCTGACGCGATAAACAGGCGAGACGAACGCCACGCAACAGATTCCATGCACGTTGCATAGAGCTCGGAAAGCCGTTTTTCATCGAGTACATTTTCAGTGGTGCCAATATCCCAGCGCCCGTCCCCGTAAAGTAGCAAGCAGCGGTCGGCATAGCGGACGGCCAGGTTCACGTCATGCAGGCTTGCGATGACTGCGGCGCCATTGTCGACTTTTTCCCGGAACAGGCGCAGCGTGTCGAGCTGGTGTTGTGGGTCGAGGTGATTTGTCGGTTCGTCGAGCAGGTAGACATCCGGCTGTTGCGTAAGCACCTGTGCAATCGCCAGGCGTCTCCGTTCTCCGCCCGACAAAGTCAGCACGTCGCGGCGCGCCAGACCCCCGAGATCGACGGACGCGAGCGCCGCACGGCCGATATCGAAATCGTTGGCCGACTCCCACTGGAAGCGTCCGATGTGCGGATGACGGCCTATCATGGCGGTATCCAGTACCGTCGCCGGGAAAATATCGTCGATGTGCTGCGGCAGCAAGGCGAGCTGTCTCGCAATGTTTCGCCTGTTACTGGCTGCGACGTTCTGGCCGTCGAGCAAGACTTGCCCCTGTGACACTGGCCGAAGACCCGCCAATGTATGCATCGTGAGTGTCTTGCCCGAGCCGTTTTGCCCCAGCACCGCCAGCAACTCGCCACGGCCGACTTCGAAATCGAGCGCATCCACGAGTGTGCGCCCGGAGACCTCAATGCGGACATTGTTGCAGGCAAAAAGAGTGGGGGCATTCGCGCTCATGTGCTCAGCGTAGCTCAGCCGAGCGGGCAGAAAAAGCCGCTTTAGTCCGTGAGTCTGATCTCGCTGGCGGTCAGCGGACCGATCACGGCGTACTTGAGGCCCTTGGGAATCACCGAATCGTCCTCGGCCAGGGCGATGCGGCCGCCCATGATCTCGGCGTAGCGTTGCGGATACAGTGGCGTGCGCTCGGGTTCGGCAAGGCCATCCGGCCCGACAGGGTGGCCATTGATCGGGCTGTACTTGTCGGTTGCGCCAAGCGTATGCAGGAATTCATGGGCGATGATCACATTGTTCGCCCCGTGGTGCCGTCGACTCGCGTAGCCATTCACGACGCCGACCATCCCTTTTCGCAGGCCGACCGAATTCTCGAGCGTGACTGCATGACCGGGTCGATGGTAACGGACAAAGATGCGGACGTCAGGATCAATCTCGTCCTGATTGTCCGTGATCGAACTAGACCACCAGCGCATTTTCAACGACCACATCATTACTGCAAACATGTTCGGATCGCTGGGTATTGCGGGTGGCTGTTCTTTAATGAGAGTCCCCAGCTCGATGCGGACGGGCCGCAGGACATCGCGTGAGTAACGCTCGGCTTCGCGAGCAATGAAAGCTTCGATGCCCTCGAAATCCTTCACCTGCAGGTTATCGATGAACCGGGAGGATTCATCGCTGCCATCCGCATTTATCGGGTAGATCTTGACCCACAGGCTGTTGTTCCAGTCCGTGCTTCTCGCCTGCGTCAGCCATGTGCTGACCGCAACGAAGAACAGGATGAACAGCAATATTGAAATGCGAATTGCCTTTAACACGGGCCTGCCTGTGGTCGTCAGAATTCGGGTGCTCGTCGTACTCCCGTAGCTTGCTCGAACGCATAGGCAATCTCTATGAGCTGTTTCTCATTCCAGGGCTTTCCGATGAATGACAGTCCGATGGGCAGGCCGGAGACGAAACCCGCGGGTACTGTGATACTCGGGTAACCGGAAATCGCAGCCAGGGATGAGCTGCCTATGCCAAACGAATCGCCGTTGACGTGGTCGATCATCCAGGAAGGGCCGTTGGTTATTGCTATCAGAGCATCGAGGCTGTGCTCATCCATTGCGCCATTGAGGCCTTCTGTCGCAATGCGTTTGCTTTCGGTCAGGGCCCTCAGGTACGCCTCATCGGTCAAAGGCCCCTTCTCCTCGGCTTCCAGGAATATTTCCTGGCCGAACACGGGCATGACCGAACTTGCGTTCGCCTCGTTAAAGGCAATGACCTCTGCAAGCGTTTCGAAGGGCGCCGCTGAGGATTCGAAGTAGGCTGCCAGGTCTGCCTTGAATTCATACAACAGCACTTCGTACTCAGGGTCATACATGTCCTCAGTTTCGATCTCCAGGTCATCGACAATCTCTGCACCCTGTGCCCTCAGCGCCTCGATGCTGGCTTCGAAGATATCATCGACATGCGGATTCGAACCGGCTCCATACCAGGAGCGGATGACGCCGACGCGCTTGCCGCGGAGACCATCCGCCGTCAGGCTGGCGGAATAGTCATGATGACTTTCGGCATCGGCAGTCGCCGGGTCCCGGGCATCGACGCCGGTCATCGCCGTCAGCAGGATCGCCGCATCTCTTACCGAGCGTGCCATTGGTCCGGCTGTGTCCTGACTATGCGCAATCGGGATGATGCCACTGCGGCTGACGAGACCAAGCGTCGGCTTGATCCCGACGACACCAACGATCCCGGAGGGGCATACGACGGATCCGTCAGTCTCTGTGCCGATCGCGACTACCGTAAGATTTGCCGACACAGCAACACCAGATCCGCTCGAGGAGCCACAGGGGGAACGGGCCGTGTCATAGGGATTCAGCGTCTGGCCGCCGACGCTACTCCAGCCACTCGATGATCGCGTTGAACGAAAATTTGCCCACTCGCTGAGATTGGCCTTGCCGAGAATAACTGCGCCGGCATCACGCAGGCGCTTGACGATAAAAGCGTCCTGGGGTGGTGAATGGTTGGCCAGTGCGAGGGATCCGGCGCTTGTAAACATCTGATCTGCTGTATCGATATTCGCCTTGAGAACAATCGGTATGCCGTGCAGGGGGCCGCGCGGCCCCGAAGTTTGCCATTCCCGGTCCAATGCAGCTGCGATTGCTCTTGCGTCCGGATTGACTTCGATTATTGAGTTCAGCCTGGGGCCGGCCGTATCGATTTCTGCAATTCGATCGATATACCAATCGACGAGCTCCTCGGAAGTAACATCCCCGCGCTGCATCTGGTCATGCAGGTCGGCGATACTGGTTTCGGAGAAGTCGCGCTCGCTGCCTGCGCAGGCTGCGAGGACCAGCAGGGTCCAGCTCAGCAGAATCGTCGTCGGTTTTTGCATTTTTCGCCCCCGTTTGATGACCCTTCATACTAACGCACATTCGATTCACCAAATAAAAAGCCCCGCGGCGTTAGCGGCGGGGCCAGATTCTCTTTTTTTCAAAAGAGGTAACTGCGAATCAGGTAACCGGAGACAGATGCTTTCTTATTGTTATTGGATTCTGATCTTCTTTTTTTTTTTATTGTTCTTCTGGCGTCTAAATCCTGTTTCCGTCCGGCGTAAATACCTTCGCGCAGTTACACTTCGCTTGGGCATAGTTATATAAGCAAGACCTGTGCCAACCCTGTCGTTTCGGGCAGGAATTCAATGATTTAGCGATTGCTCAATGCTATGCGCAATCTCCTCTGAATGCATTTTGTTAAAAATTTCGACGTTTTGAGCGCTTCGTATATCGTCCAATCTGAGAACTTATGGCGCTAAATACATGATTAAAGGACATTAACGGGGATTGACGCAGCTCAGGCTCTGAATGTTCCGCGCTCGGCCAGTGCCAGATTATGTCTAATTCCACGTTGCGACCTCCAAAAAGCCGCAAAAGACTGCGATTTGTCAAATTATTCGACGATACTGGCCGATTTCGCGCGATCGATGAGACCGGCAACACTGAAAAAGCGGCCATTCCTGACCACGGCGACGACATTAAGAGCTTCGTCGATGTTGGACAGAGGATCACCGTCCACGAATACGAGATCGGCGACGGCGCCTGTCGCAATACGTCCGAGCGCAGGGTCAACGGCCAGTGCCGCAGCAGCGTTCACACCAGCGGCACGCAGGGCTTGTTCCGGCTTCAGGCGCGCCGCTACGAGCGCTCGAAGTTCGGCATGCAAAGCGATGCCGGCTGGAAGGCCATTGGGTTCGCTGCCGAGCACCATAGTCGTAATGCCGTCCTCGATAGATGACGGCTCGCTAAAACGTCGGGCGACGGTGTCGTCGAATTCGATCAGTTTGGCCTGGCGTGACGCAAGTAGTGATTCCAGCCGTGGTGTCGTGCTGTCGGCGAGGCCCGAAAAATCAGCAACTTGCCAGTCTCTTGCCGATAACAGTCGCGGCCCGGGCATCACTTTGCCGGACCAGATTGTGTTCAGATGTTCGGCTTCTTCGTGCTCGGCTACGACGGTCGTTAAGCCTGTTGCGAGAAGTAAAGGTCCTGCCGTTTCGTCCATGTCCTCTGGAAGACGAGCCAGGGCATCGACGTAGCCAGGCAGTACCGTCAGATCGCCCATATCGATAACGATCATGCCCGGCCGATCCGCGTGGTCTTCCACGGAAGCAATTCGGCCGCCTTCGATGATAATGTCCCTGTCGGTCAGGTAGCCGCTGCCAACGCCGTCGAACATGCGAGCAGCGTGAATTACGAGATTAGCCTCAGGTTCTCCCACACGTGGCAACGCGCGGCGCACGCGTTCGACGACCGGATCCGGCTGCGACTCAATCCTGGCGCGGAAAGGGACGGTCTTCGACGACCAGGAATTGAAAAGTCGCTGCCGAATGACGCCGCTCGCGGTGTAGTACAGGCGATGCTTGTCGAGCCAGCTGACCGGTGCCGTAATGAACAGCTCACCATCTGTATAGGAGCGAATCAGACGCGGCTGCGACAGGATGACCATGTCGAGCGATATTTCGGTATCGCTTTCTCGCCAAAACATGATGAGACTGCCATCGGGCCGCCATGACGGTGCTGAGAGGCGCTCCGTACCCGATAACAAAGTTTCCTCCGGCTGCCCGTGACGGCGCAGGACGAGCGACCAGTGATCATTTTCCCGGTACACATACACGAGGTGCTTGCCGTCCGCCGACCACGAGGCGTCTGTTTCATCGCCGAGGCGATTGCTCAGGCGCCAATGCAATCCGGTAGGCACATCGGTTTCCCACAGATCCAGGCCAGTGCCCCGACGCTCGGATGAATACACGATACGCTCGCCATCCGGATGCCAGGACGGGTCGAGATCGAGATAGGGTCCCTGGCTGATGCGCTGCGTTTTGCCAGTTACGAGGTCGTGCAACCAGATCGCCAGTTTGCCGCTGGCCAGCGAGCTGTAGACAATGCGCGAGGCGTCCGGAGACCAGCGAGGCCGCTGTACCGGCGCGACATCTTGAGAGATTCGTTGCGCCTCGCCGCCACCGAGCGGCACGATCCAGAGCTCGCCCGCGAGGTCCATCGCCAGCCGCCCGTCCGAGGAAACGTCCACGGCAAGATTATTGCCGCGCGTGAGCGTCTCATCCGCCATGCCAAGGGTCGGCAAGGCCAGCAACAGGGTTACAATAAAGAAGGCGCGGCTCGTCATGCGTCGGGGTTGAACACGCCACCTTCGCGTCGCGGGTCAGCCGCAACGCCGAAGCCGTTTTCCTTGCCGTAAACAGCCGCCCCGACGCCACCGAAATACATCACGATATCGGGAAATACCATTAGCGGCAGATCAACATGAGGCAGGTCGAGCCCGGCCTCGGCTTTCAGGTTGACCACCTTTCCGCTCGTATCGACGTGCACTCGAGGATGCGCGACCGCATCGGCGAGCGACATGCCTATTTGCAGGAAGTTGATCAGGAACTGCTGCATTGCCGTCGTAATACGATCAGCTCCTGGAGACCCTACAGCTAGCACATCGTTGCCTCTGCGCGCGACACTGGGTGCCATGTTGGAAGGCAGCCTGGCCCCAGGCGGCCCGGCATCCAGCCCCCTGCGGTTCAGCTCTATCTCGCCGAGGCAGTTATTGAGCCAGATCCCGGTGCCGGCCGGCATCTCACCCGCCCCGTAACCTGACGATGCCGTTATGGCGCAGCCGTTGCTGTTGTCGTCGACCACTGAGGTGTGCACTGTTGACGCTGACGTCCATCGGGAGAGCAGGCGGCCGCTGCGCGCCGCATCCACCAGGCGTGCCGCCTCGGCGCCGACGTTCTCGGCAAGATCAAGATGACGTTGCCGAAAATCGAGGCAAGCTTGTTGTGAGTGGATCAGGCGTAGCAGGGCCTCTGAGTCCCAACGCTCAATATCGAGGTCGGCACAGGCGAGCAGCATTGCGGCGAGCATCGAGCCGCCAACGGCAGGCGGAGGAGTACTTGCCAGTTGCCACCCGCCGATGTCGGTGATAAGAGGCGCTCGCTCAATCGCACGATAGCTGCTGAGGTCTTCCAAGTTCAGCATGCCGCCCCCGCCGCGGCAGTGGTTGGCGATCGCATGTGCGATTTCGCCTTCGTAAAAAATGCGCGAGCCTTCGTTTGCGATCGCGTCCAGCGAGTCCGCGAGATGCGGCACGATGACGATGTCCCCTGTATCCAGCAATGAACCATCATCGCGATGCACCGCGTTGTAGCCATCCTGACTACGACCAAAAATAACGTCTCCCGAGTAACCGAGGTAGTAACGGCAGGCTGCAGACAGTTGGAACCCGTTTTTGCAAGCACGTATTGTCGGTTCGAATATCGTACGCCATGGCACGCTGCCGTAATTTTCCCAGGCATCTTCAATCGCCGCCAGCGTCCCCGGGACAGACACCGAGCCGGTGCCAACCAGCGTTTCGATCCCGCCGCCGTAGTCCAGAAAGATCTCGACTGCCCCCTGGCCACGCTCATCTTCGGCCAGCCCTTTGCCCGGTATCGCAACGTTTCCATCGACAGTTACGGGGTCCTCGCCATCTTTCCAGATAGTGATAAACGCGCTGCCACCCAGCGCGCACACGCCGGGCTCGGTGTTTATTGTCAGCAGTGCGGCGGCCAGCGCACAGTCGACGGCGTTTCCCCCGGCGTCAGCGACTTCACAGGCCGCGTCAGCCGCAAGCTGCGACGTGGTTGCAACAGCGACTCTTGACATGGCCTAGAAGTGAATCACCGAGCGGATGCTCTTGCCCTCATGCATGAGATCGAACGCACGGTTAATGTCCTCGAGCGGCATCGTGAAGGTAATAAACTCATCAATCTTGATATCACCGTCCATGTACTGGTCGACCATGCCGGGCAACTGCGACCGACCTTTGCAGCCGCCGAAAGCGGTGCCGCGCCAGACGCGCCCTGTTACGAGCTGGAACGGTCGTGTCGAAATCTCCTGGCCTGCGCCTGCGACACCGACGATGACGGATTCACCCCAGCCCTTGTGGCAGCATTCGAGCGCCGACCGCATTAGATCTGTGTTGCCGACACACTCGAATGAAAAATCTACGCCACCACCGGTCAGTTCGACGATAACGTCCTGAATCGGCGCATCGTGATCCTTCGGGTTGACGGTATCGGTCGCGCCCATTTGTTTCGCCAGTGCAAATTTGTCCTCGTTGATATCGATTGCCACGATACGACCTGCCTTGGCCATCGTTGCGCCCTGGATAGCGCTAAGGCCGACGCCGCCGAGGCCAAAAACGGCCACCGAATCGCCCGGCTGCACCCTGGCTGTATTGATTACCGCGCCAATGCCGGTCGTGATGCCACAACCCAACAGGCAGACCTTTTCCAGCGGGGCTTCCTTGCTGACTTTGGCGACGGCAATCTCCGGCAGAACTGTGTATTCGCTGAACGTGGATGTGCCCATATAGTGGAATATCGTCTTCCCGTTAAGAGAAAAGCGCGATGTGCCGTCGGGCATCAGGCCCTGGCCCTGCGTGGCACGAATGGCTTGGCAGAGATTAGTCTTGCCCGACGTGCAAAAATTGCATTTGCCACATTCCGGTGTGTAGAGAGGAATGACATGGTCGCCGACAGCGACAGATGTCACACCGGCACCGACTTCCTCAACGATTGCCCCGCCTTCATGACCAAGCACAGCAGGGAAAATGCCTTCCGGGTCTTCGCCGGACAATGTAAACGCGTCAGTGTGGCAAACACCGGTTGCAATATTTCGAACGAGCACTTCGCCCGCCTTCGGGCCCTCGAGGTCAAGCAACTCGATTTCCAGTGGTTTGCCTGCTTCCCAGGCGACTGCAGCGCGTGTCTTCATTGGTCGTTCACTCCACGTTCATGTTTTTCGAAAACCAGGTGCCGCATGTTCTCACGAATTCACGCCTGGTTCATGTGCCCCCTAATAGTCTGAAGCTGCACTGGGACAAACCGGAGGACGTTATGAACAAAGTAATGACAGTTGTGGTAATCGCCGGTGGCCTCATGCTTATGAACTCGCCCGAGGCCACAGCACACCAGACGGTGCACAACGTATACCAGCCGCCGACGTACTATCAGTCGTACGGGCGAATCGACGAACGTCGACCTGACCACATGCCGAGTTGGCTGAAACGCGATAAATCGTTCCGCCATTGGTACAACCGCACATCGCTCAAGCACAATAGACGCCTGGACTGGCATGAGCTCTTCAACATATATCGTTGGGAGCGCAGCTGGAGATCGTCTAATCGCCGCAATGGCAACTACTGGGATAAATACTATGCCTACCGTTACGGCGAGCGACATTACGACCGGGATCGCAGCCGTCGCGACGAGCGCCGTCACAGGCACTGAAGCCGCAGAAACCGCTAGAGCAGGAATGCCGGCCCGAAAATATTCGGGCCGGCTTTCGTTGTGCTCGCGACTCCTGTAAAAGACATTTTTATGAATCTCCAGGAACTGCGAACCAACTTGTCTGCCATCGATCGGCAGCTCGTGGAATTGATCGCCGCGAGACAGCAGATAGTTGCGGATATCGGCAAGAGCAAACGTACGACCGGCACGGGTACTCGCGACTATGCCCGGGAAAAAGACGTACTTGACGCGGGACGCGCGCAGGCGAAAAACCTGGGTGTCGATCCCGATCTTGTCGAAAATCTGTTGCAACTTCTTATTCGTACTTCGCTGGAAAGCCAGGAACGGGATCGGGTCGTAGCCGAGGGTAAGGGCGACGGCCGCAAGGCCCTGGTTATCGGCGGTGCCGGAAAGATGGGGCGCTGGTTTGTCGACTTTTTTGATTCCCAGGGATTCGCGACGACGGTTGCCGATGTAACGATCGAAGACGGACCTGACCAGTACAAGAACTGGACTGATGCAGGTGTCGACTATGACGTTATCGTTGTTGCGGCGCCGCTGGCCGTATCCGGCCGAATTTTGGCGCAGCTTGCCGTTCTGAAGCCCAAGGGCCTCATTTTCGACATCGGCTCGCTAAAGTCGCCGCTCATTGACGGCCTGAAAGAGCTTCGTTCAGCCGGGTGTCGTGTAACTTCATTGCATCCGATGTATGGGCCTGACACGCGCCTTCTCTCCGGCCGCCACCTGATCTTCTGCGATGCAGGCGACCCGCAGGCAACGACCGACGCGAAAGAGCTGTTTGCTGCCACCATGGTTGAACAACTGGACATGGGGTTGGACGATCACGATCGCCTTATTGCGTACGTACTCGGACTGTCGCATGCGCTAAATATAGCGTTCTTCACCGCACTCGCTGAGAGTGGTGAGGCGGCGCCGAAACTCGCGAAATTGTCGTCGACGACGTTTGATTCGCAGCTGCTCGTGTCAGCTGCAGTGGCGAAAGACAATCCGCGTCTGTATTTTGAGATTCAGAATCTCAACAAGTTTGGACTCGGGCCGCTGGATGCACTTTGTGATGCTGCGCGGCGAATCCGGGAGACAGTCGCGGACGGTGACGAAAGTGCTTTTGTCGAACTCATGGAAAGAGGGCGTGACTATTTTGCTTTGAGAGGTTGAGGACATGACGTCCAGGGAAGAATTAGAGGCTCAACTCGGCGCAACTCGGCGGCGCCTGGAGGAGCTGACGGTCGAGGTCGCACGAAATGACGAGATTATGGAGCGTGCGCAACGCCGTGAACTACGATTGTTGCAGGCCGAAAGTTTCGAAGCGCTCATCCTGGGTCTGATTGATGGTCTGCGCATCAGCTACGGTGTCGACTACGTAAGTCTCGTTCTGTGCGATCCCGATCACGATATTCGACACTTGTTGCTCGCCAACGGTACGCCAGCCGAGGATTTTGCGCACCTGCTGGTTGTTGAGTCGATGTCGGGACTGGCGCCGCAGTATATTGCGCTGGAACAACCATGGCTGGGCGTCTTTGCGGCATGTGACCACCAGCTCATTTGTCCGCATGCGGTTGACGCCAGAAGCATAGCCATGATCCCGCTGTCACACCGCGGCAAGTTGTTAGGCAGTATAAACCTGTGCAGCTCCGACCCGCTGCGCTTCACGCACGAGCACGCGAGCGATTTCCTGGCGCATCTCGGCGTCATTGCTTCGTTTTGCATTGAAAATACGATCAACCGGGCCCGCTTGCTGCGCAGCGGCTTCACCGATGTGCTGACGGGCTGGCACAACCGCCGCTACCTGACGGTCAGAACCAACGAAGAGCTGGCGCGTGCGCGCCGCGATGGATCGAAACTGGTCTGCCTCATGCTCGACATCGATTATTTCAAGCAGGTCAACGATACCTGGGGCCATGCGGCCGGGGACGCGGTGCTGCGTGAGCTTGCGCAACGCATTGAAATGCAGGTGCGGGCCAGCGACGTTGCCGCCCGCTAC
This sequence comes from uncultured Woeseiaceae bacterium, assembly GCA_937944275.1. Lineage (GTDB taxonomy): Bacteria > Pseudomonadota > Gammaproteobacteria > Steroidobacterales > Woeseiaceae > UBA1847. The sequence continues at coordinate 322 of CALDZH010000161.1, read as the reverse complement.
GGGGGTGAGGAATTTGTCGTGTTGCTGCCCAATACCGACGTGACTTCGGCATCCAGGTTGGCCGAGCGCATTCGCAAGGAAATCGCGGCATCACCGATTGCGTTGCCGAGTGGCGACTCGGTGAGAATAACGGCGTCTATTGGCATCGCCGAGGTTAGTCCGGGACCGGCCGACAAAGATCTGAAGACGCTGGGCGATTCGCTGATCGCTCGAGCCGACGTTGCCCTGTATGCGGCTAAATCGGCCGGTCGTGATCGTGTCGTTGTCGAGACGGCATGAGGTACGCGCTTACTTTGCTCACGCTGGTTCTTGCGAGTTGCGG
>CALDZH010000160.1 GCA_937944275.1 uncultured Woeseiaceae bacterium | reverse complement strand
AAAGTGAGAGTACTGGGATTCTAAGCGAAATTAAGGCGCATAGAGAAGAGATTGAGAACCCCTGTTGGAATACAGCAAGGGGAGCGCCACCGGTTTGTAGCGGGGGCGTGATTGCCCTCGCCCCTTCGGGGCTCAGTTATGTCGGCCGGCAAGGCCGGCCTCGGAGTGCTCTGTTCCGACAGCACCGACAAGTCTTCGCCTTAAATAGTAGGAAAGCTATAGTCTCGGTCAATAGGAAACCCATCACGAAGGTGTCTGACATTCCTGCCAGCCTCCTGGCTTCTTTGCTTTCAAATCGAAAAATATATTTTTATACCGGACAAAACACTTTCAACGGCGACGGAGGCAAGGATAAGTCCCATCACCCGACTAATGATGCTGGCGCCACTGTTGCCAATCAGACGAATAACAAAACTCGCGCCAAGCATCAGTACCAACACAACAACGAGCACGGCCAGCATCATCGTTGTTACCTGCAGCTGCTGTGCCAAAGTGAAGACCTCGTTTTCAGTTTGCATAACAGCGGCCAGCATCGCGCCCGGGCTGGCAATCGACGGAACCGATAGCGGGAAAACCGCGGTGTCTCTGGCCGACCGCACTAGCTTCACTTCCTCTTCCGGCTTGCTTTCGCCGAATATCATCGTAAGCGCGAACAAGAACAGCACAATGCCGCCGGCAACCTGAAATGCCGGCAGCGGGATGCCAATCGCATCCAGAATTATCTCGCCGGCCATCACAAAGAATATGAGAATCAGTGCGGAAATGACGGTTGCCTGAACGGCAATATTCCGTATAGCAGCCTTGTCATGGCCCGATGTCACGGCAATAAATACCGGGACCGTTCCAATCGGGTCGATAACCGCAAAGAACACGATGAACGTTGCTACAAGATCGATCACTTGTTATTTCAGCACCGTGGTGAACTGTATCAATTCAGTCCGGCAAGATAACTGCATGACCGTTAACTTTGCCCGCATGCGGTGACCCACGCAGCTGACTGCACGCCAGCCAGTGAAATTGTTTCGTTGCCCTCCAGGCTGCTTGCAGCAACTCGCTATCGCCTCTGATTCCACGCCTGTCCATTCTCACAAATCCCCCACACTAATTCTTTTTCGGAAATGTCAGCTTGGCGATTGCCTCTGCCTGATCCGGCTCCGGGACATCCAGAAAGCCTTCCCGCAGGAAGCTGGCATCCGGATACGAATAGTACCCCTGCCCCGTCTGCAAGCCCAAATGGCCTTTGTCCAGAAAATTCGCCTTCACGTATTCGGCATTGGCGAGCATTTGCGCGTCGTTATTCTCGTTACCCCAATAACTCAAAATATTGTAGGCAGTGTTCATACCGATAAAGTCGATTGAACCGAAAGGGCCACTTTTCAGACCACGATTCGCGATCATCCAGGTGCGATCGATGGTCTCAGGGTCACTGACTCCATTGGTAACCAGCGATTGTGCCGCGTTCAATAAAGGAATCAGCAGGCTGTTAATAACGTAACCGTTCTGCTCCTTTTGTATCGGCACAGGCACCATGCCTATTTCTATGGCGAAGCGCGTAACGGCTATCAAGGTTGCTTCAGCAGTCTCTGCATGCGCCATTATTTCCGCCGCGTTCAGATCCCAGATTCGGTTGGCAAAATGTAAGGCGCAGTATTTATCCGGGCGTCCGGTCGCAGCGGCAAACGTAGCGGGCAGCAGCGTCGATGAATTGGTCGCAATGATCGTCTGCTCAGGCAGCACTTGTGCCAACGCCGCATAGAACTCGGTCTTTATCTCCGGAATCTCCGGAATAGCCTCAATGACGATATCGGCACTGGCGACCGCTTCTGCAAGGTCGGTCGCATAGCTAAGCCTGTTCTGGGCCGCAGCTACGCTGTCGGGCGATGCGCCAACCTCATCCTGATACACCTGCCATAGCAACTTGTGTGCCGCCCGGCAATTATCAAGCGCTTCATCGGTCACGTCATACACCGTGACTTGCTTCCCAAAGTAAGCGCTCTGCCAGGCAATCTGGCCACCAAGAACACCCCCACCACAAACTGTCAAATTATTCATGAGCTTTCTCCATTTCTTATTCAACCGCGCCAGCGCGATCAGGCATCTTACGCCTTAATTGTCCGGCATCAGTTCGCGAACGTTTCAGCGCAAGTTAGAAAAACTGGGTGTGAACTATACCGAATTGGTGCTGGAAGCACGCATTGGTATCGCCAAGCAATGGCTTGAAAACGGAGATATTTCAATCACCGATATCTCCAAAGCTCTAGGCTACCGGAACCCCACAAACTTTAGCCGGGCTTTTCGAGGCCTCGTGGGCCAGTCACCAAGAGCCTATCGCCATTGCTCAGATTAGTTTGCCTTTTCAGATGAAACACCAGGCCACCTGCTTTCCGCCCCCCCCTAGTTCGTATGCTTTGATATAAACTGTGCTGCGGATGACTGGAGGTGAAATATCCTTCCTCTCGTTAATCGCCCGTCATTTCAATAAGCAAGCTTACTCAACCTAAAATAGAAGTTAGATCAGGATAGTCATATGAGCAATTCGAGTGAGGTTAAAATCGAAGGGCATTCGCACAGCGCTAGCCCCAGAAAAATTAGCTCTGCCCAATTCATTTTAATGAGCCTATTTGCTGGAATTGTTGTTGGCATTTTTTTTGGAGAAATCGCGGGACGCCTGCAATTTATCGGCGACATTTTCATCAAGCTATTGCAGATTACGGTAATACCCTATATTTCCCTTGCATTAATTACAGGCTTGGGAGGACTGCAGCGATCCGTGGTGTCAGGTCTTGCAAAGAAGGGAGGCTTAATTCTTGTGCTGGTCTGGACTATTGCCAGCATTTTTGTCTTCCTGGCACCGCTCGCGTTTCCCGATTGGCCCTCGGCTTCCTATTTTAGTCCGAGTTTGACCGAGCCGCCGCAGAGTCCTGACTATCTGCGAATGTTCATTCCTTCCAACCCTTTCTATTCCTACGCCAATGCGATCGTACCCGCGGTTGTCGTTTTTAGTGTCCTTGTCGGGATCAGCCTGATCGGTATTGATGGCAAGGAAGCGATTCTTCGACCGCTGGAGGTTTTGCGCGACGCCTTAATGAAGATCACCGGATTTGTTTCGAAACTGGCACCGATCGGCGTCTTTGCTTTGCTGGCGAGCGCGGCAGGCACTATCGATTTAGGAGAGTTATCGCGCCTGCAAATTTACATTATTGTTTATGCGATGCTCGCCACAATTCTCGCGCTTTGGATATTACCCACTCTAGTTGCTGCCTTAACACCACTGCGCTACGGCAACATACTAAGAGCACTGCGAACCCCCCTGGTCACAAGTTTTGCAACCGGAAGTTCATTAATCGTTTTGCCTATGCTAATTGATCAGTGCAAGTTACTGATAGGCGAGTCCCAACAACGCACGTTAGTGATAACCGAGCCCGACCAGCCCGACCAGCCCGAACCCTTGAAGGACGATGAAGTTGAGTCGCCAGTTGAAGTACTGATCCCGACCGCTTACCCGTTCTTGAGCCCCGCCACTTTGTTGACGCTCATATTCCTACTTTTTGGCGGCTGGTCTATGGGATCCGCAATCGCACCATCAGACTATCCCATGATGCTAATGGCGGGCCTACCTAGCCTGTTCGCTGGCTCGATAATAGCGATGCCATTTCTTCTTGATCTGCTCAAGTTGCCGCAAGATTTATTTCAGGTTTTTGTATCGGTGGACGTGATAACCGTTCGATTTGGCACCATGTTATCGGCGATGCACTATTCGGTCGTAGCTTTAGTCGGCACATTTTTCCTGTCCGGAAAGCAGCACATTCAATGGCGGGCAATAATAAAACTGGTTGTCGCTAGTTCCATATTAATTACATCGGTTCTGTTTGGTGTACGAGCGTTTTATACGCACGTCGTGGTCGCGCCTTATACCAAAGCGGACGTGATGATGGGATTGCAGCTTAAGGAAACGGCAACGCCCGCGATTGTACATACCGCGCTGCCTTCATCTTTACCTCAGCAGACTGAAAAACTTGCCAGCATGCCCGATATTTTTGAGCGCGGCATTTTGAAGGCCTGCTATCAGCCGAATGAATATCCCTCTGCCTTTTACAACACCGCAACTCCGCGCAGCCTCGTCGGCTTCGATATTGAAATGGCTCATCGCATGGCCAGTGCCTTGCAGGTGACGCTGGAGTTTTTTCCAACTGTCGATGAAGCGGAAGCCGCCGACGCCCTAAATGCAGGAATTTGCGACGTCTACATGAGAACCCTGCCCATCACCCCGGGCCGCACCAATATTTTCGGCTTGACACTATCCGTTTATACGTCATCAGTCGGATTCATAGTAAGAGACTACCGGCGACGTGAATTTAATTACTGGAATTCGCTTCTAGCACGAGGCGAAGAGCTTAACATTGCAATCGACGCCTCCAGAGAATCCCAATTCTCAGCTAGAAACCTGCTACCCGATGCGACGATAACTCTTCTGCGCGATATGAATGAACAGGCCCAACTATTGGAGAAAACGTCTAACGACGTTGATGCGGTTATGGACATGGCCGAGGAAGGTGCGGCCTGGTCCGTCATGTATCCTCAGTATAGTGTTGTTGTTCCCCGGCCGGCCATTTTTGTTCCTGTCGCCTATGCGGTTGCCAAGGGAAACGATGATCTACTCGCGGCATTAAATGCCCACTTGCTACTAATGAAAGAGAACGGCTTTGTTGACCAAAACTATGAGTATTGGATGCTCGGCGGCGCCGCAAAATCTGACCGACCACCGCGGTGGTCGGTCATTAAAGACGTGCTGAAATGGGTTGATTGATCAGCGGTTAAGGAAATACCTGTCGCGGTGAGGATCACCTCACCTGCGATCACAAAGAAAACGATACTGGGGGACTAAGCAACATGAATCAGCGCACCAAGTTCCTAAAGTTTCAGCTCGAGCGTTGGATCCAGCGGGGCATTTTTCACCAGCTAATGTTCGCAGCCGCCCTCATTCTGGCGATCTCGCTAATCGGTGGCCTGCTGGCCTGGGCCGTGACAGATCAATTTGACGACCCTCTCGAGGCAATCTGGTGGTCTTTCCTGCGTCTGAGCGATCCCGGGTACCTCGGAGATGACGAGGGCGTTAGCCTCCGGATTATATCCACCATCGTGACCGTGCTCGGGTATGTGCTTTTCCTGGGATCGCTCGTTGCAATCATGACCCAGTGGCTCAACCAGACACTGCGCCGGTATGAAAGCGGCCTGACCCCGATCTCGATGAGCGGGCACGTAGTTATCATCGGCCGGACCAACCGGACGCCTGAGTTAGCCAAGCAACTCCTCAGTAGCGGCGGAGGTATGCAGCGGTTCCTGGAGGAGCACGACACACGAAGATTGCGTATTGTCATTGTGTCTGACGAGGTAGATGCCGAGAAGCGCTCCCGACTGCGCAGTTTGATCGGGAAACCGTGGCGCAATGGACAGGTCTTTTTGCGAGCAGGGTCCGCACTCAAACTCACGGACCTGGCTCGCTTCGAGCTTCCACGCGCCTCATCAATAATAATACCCGGTGATGAGTTCACATTCGGCAACTCCGAGACGTCCGATACGCGTGCGGTGAAGACACTCCTGAACTTGCGTCAGATCCTGGAACCGCTGCCGATGGCGGCTTGGCCAACGATCGTGGTCGAGGTGCTCGATCCGCGCCATGCGCGCGCCGCGCAAGGTGTGCTGCAAGAGAGGTCGGAGATAGTGATGGGCAATGCCGTCATCGCTCGTCTCGTGGCCCAGTCGATCCGGGATCATCGTCTGGCCATAGTTTTTCTCGAGTTACTCGCTCAACATCAAGGGTGCGCACCATACGTCCGACAATTCCCTGAGCTGGAAGGCCACCACCCCGTTGCCGCCAACAGTCGCTTCGATCGTGCAATCGTGATTGGCGCTGTCCGCATCGAGAACGGGCGGCCTGTGACCTATCTCAATCCACCACGCGAATTCCGACTTGAGCGTGACGACCTGTTGGTTCTGATCTCGCGTACGTTCGAAGATTGCGTGATATCGGGTGACGCAGAGGTGCCTGTGCCCAGCGCGTACTCGTCGCGAACTGACGCGCCGACACGATCTGTGCGCCGTGTGCTGGTTCTGGGATGGAGTTACAAGATCGGTATCATCCTTCAGGAACTCAGTAGCTCCAAACTGGCCAATATCGAGGTAACGATTGCCTCGCGCACGACGCAGGCCGATCGAGAGCGCTTCCTGGGCCAATTTGAGACGGATCCCGAGCGGGTACACGTCAAACATATTGAGACGGACTACACCGTCTCCGCTCTGCGCGCAGACACAGACGCAGATATGGATCTTGAGAGCTTCGACACGATCGTACTCCTCGCAAGCACATGGCTGGGAAGTGCCGAAGCGGCCGACGCCCGGGTAATCATGGGCTACGAGTTTGTGAAGTCGATGCTAGCTCAGCAGATCCGGACCGGCGAGAAGCAGCCAAAAATCGTCCTCGAGTTCGCGAACGCAACCAGCTCACATCATTATGCCGATTCTTCGGATGTCAAACTTGTGAGTCCTGAGATCTTGGGATACCTGCAGGCTCATGTGGCGATCCGCCCCGTGTTGAACTCGGTATTCGGCGAACTGTTTGCTCCCGGCGGTGCAGAAGTAGCGATGCGCCTCCCCGAAGAATATGGACTCACGGACGACACGCTCAGCTTTCGGGTCATCGAGGCCCAGGCCAGGAGCTGCGGAGAAATCGCCTTGGGGTTGCTGACGGCGGCCGGGACGGACGACGAGAAGCTGGAGCTCTGTCCAAACCGAGATTCGGAGGTGTCAATCACCGGTGCCGATGTGATCGTCGTGCTGGCGGCAGCCCATGCGGACGATTAGTAGGTCGAAGCCACCAGCCCGCTGGATATGCGCTCGTATTACCGGTGAAATCGGCGCAAATACTAAAGACTCAATCGAATATCAAAACGATGTAGGCCAGGAATATAATCAGGTGCACCGCCCCCTGCATGATATTGGTACGCCCGGTACCAAAATTGATTGCAGCGACGACCAAGGTCAATATCAGCAGCACAATCTCGGCAGCCTCAAGCCCGAGTTCTACGGTGCGTCCGGTGACCAGGCTGATGACCAATACCGCAGGAATGGTCAGACCGATAGTGGATAGGGCAGACCCCAGCCCAATGTTGACGGTTCGCTGCAGCTGATTACTCAGTGCGGACTTAATTGCCGCCATACCCTCGGGTGACAGGACCAGGATTGCTACCAGGAAGCCACCCAATGCTTGAGGGGCGCTCAGGGTCTCAATTCCATGATCAACCAGTTTTGCCATGTTCTTTGATAGCAGGACGATCGGCAGCATGGTCAAAACCAGGAACAACACGTGATGCCCAACACTGCGGATCACCAGTCCTTCGTGATGGTGGTCATCCGCATGATCCTCAACAGTGGCACTCGGCTGCTTAAAAAACTGAGTGTGCCGTCTGGTCTGTATCAACAAAAAGACGACATAAAGTCCCCCAGACATTAGAAGGAGGAACACTGCCATCAGAGGCGTAACCTGCCCTCCCGGCGCAGAGGTGGTAAACCGCGGTAAAATGAGACCCAAAACGGCCAGCGGGACAATGACCCCCAGGTATGTCTTGGCACCGGTCATATTGTATTCCTGCTCGCGATGCTTCAACCCTCCGAGTAACAACGTCAAACCAAGCAAGCCATTCAATATGATCATCAATACTGCGAACATTGTGTCGCGTGCAAGGGTCGGTACATTGTCACCGGTGATCATGACCGCCGAGATCATGACAACCTCGATGCTGATAACCGCCAAGGTCAGAATCAGCGTTCCATAAGGTTCTCCGAGGATAACGGCTAGACAGTCGGCGTGCCGGACCACGCCAAAAGAGAGCCAAAGCATGACCGCAAACAGCCAGCCAAAAAGCAGCAAGAACCTGACGCTACTGGAAAGATCTCCCAGCATGTCATAGCCGAACATGAGAAATGCGGCGGTGGTTAAGATGCCGCACCAGAGCGCCATTTCCGATTTGAAAACCCCGCTCGTACCGCTAGTGGTCTGCACAGTCATACTCTCGCCCGTGACATGTTGGAATAAGCCAGCAACAATACTCTTTGAATAAACACACCAGGTTCCTAAGGTTTCGGCTCGAGGCGGCGCTCCGTGAAAACCGACTTTAACGCTGCAACGTCCGCGGCGCTAGAACTCATAGGCTCGGTCACTTCGAGCCATCCATCGATGTAATGCTCGGGCGCATAGGCGTGCCCGTAACCGAGAGGCACATCGGTAGCCAGCATGGTGTCAACACCCAGCTGCAACGCAGACACGATCGGGTACCATCGCAATTTCGGCGAAACATCGGGCCCGCGAGGCATGGCGAACCACGGCGGCCTCTGAAAGAACATCGATGGTTCGAAGAAAGTAATGGGGTCGCTCGCGTACTGCAGGTAGACAATTCGCATCGGGCCCCATCGAGCGTCAGGTATGTTCAACGCATTGCGTTGGCTGGTAAACCTCACGACCGAGCCATCACCGAAACGCGGCAACCACGGAGGAGATCCGGCTTCGCGATCGATGGTCACCTGGCGCCAAAATGTGCTCGCAAATGGCGGACCAGCCCAGAGTGCGCCCTGTGGTGGATCAGCGAGCAGTTCATATAACTGCGCAGATCGCTCGGAACTCAGAGCACCGAGGCTCAAACCGAACAGGTATAGTCGAGGACGGCTTTGCCGAGGCAGAGACGACCAATACTCATGCACTACAGTGAAGAGCTCTCGTGACGCCTCGGCACCGTAGCCCGGTTCGACGAGCAAAGATAGCCAACTCGCCAGGTATGAGTACTGAATCGCAACACTCGCAACATCGCCGCGGTGCAAGTAGTCGAGCGTGTCAAATGCCATGGGGTCCATCCAGCCCGTGCCCGTCGGCGTTGCAATAACCAGTACGGACCGCTCGAAAGCACCAACACGCAACATCTCCTGCAGCGCGAGTCTGGCACGAGCTTCTGCATCGTCCGCCGATCTCAGGCCCACATACACTCGCAGAGGGTTCATCGCTTCCTGCCCCAACACGCTCACGATGTCCTCACGCGTAGGAGCCAAAGCAACGAACTCTCTGCCCCGCCTGCCCATGCTCGGCCAGTCGACCAAAGAAGCGTCGCTACCCGTCTTCCAGGCTTCTCTCGGCCGCTCAAGACCGACGTCTTCAAACGAATCAAAAGCCTCGTAGGTCGAATCGGCGATTCGCAGCCCTTGACGGAATAGGACCCCTTCGATCGCAGACCAAAAAATCAGTACCCCGAGAAATACGCCGAGCGCATTGGCTATGCGTCGTGGAATTCTCGATGCGAGCCGCCGGGAAAAAAACCGAAACATGACTTGAAACGCTCGCCCTAAAATTATCAGCGCCAGAAACACAACCAAGGCGAGCGAGCCCACTGTGAAAGGCTGCCTGCCATCCAACGGCTCCATTTCCATGAGTTCTCGAATGGAATTCTGCCAGGCCATGGCCTGCACGAGAAAATAGCTGGCAACGAGCAGGCAAATAGTCACTGCAACGTTTCTTACTATCCGGGCGTGTGTTCGCCCGGGATTCGGCAGCTCCAGGTAGCTCCAAAGCCAGCAACCGAAGATGCCAACGCAATATCCAATAGCCAAGGTGAGTCCGGACAACGCGCCCTGTAGCACGGCAGCCCGCGGCACCAGCGAAGGGCTCAAGGATGCACTGAAGAACAACGTGCCGACCAGGAGACCGACAATAGAGAACGACTTCAAATATGCGTGGGCCCAAGGCACTCTGGCAGTCAAGACATCGTCGCTCATTATTCGTGTGTTCCCTTTCGCCGGAGTGTAGCGACGACCTCCAATGTCCGGATGTCGGGCAATAGCCGCGGCGATTCCAGCGCAAATGCGAAACCATCGGAAACTCTAGCACTCGCCATCATCTGAGTGCTTCGGGGCATAAACATTCGTGAGTCAGTCTAGCATCAGGGCGGCTGATTTTGAGGTAAAGCGGATATCGAATAGGTGATTGGGATGCACAAAAAAAGCCCGGTACAAGGCCTGGCTTTCGGTTTTTGGTAGCGGGGGCGTGATTGCCCTCGCCCCTTCGGGGCTCAGTTATGTCGGCCGGCAAGGCCGGCCTCGGAGTGCTCTGTTCCGACAGTCTGCACGCGAATTCGTCTGAAATAGCTAAAAACGGTCAATCCGGCCCCTACCCGGCCCAAATGTCCGCTCTTACCGAATGCGGACGTTCAATCAAGCGAAAGAGCTTTCATATCAACGGCAGCCGTCATACAAAAGTCATGAAAGCGTCATGCCGTTGTAAAGGATCTTGCGACCGTCGCCTGCATAATGTGTCCCATGAATTATGCGATTCAACAATTACGCCGAACGCGGGCCTGGCATGTCGTGTACGCGATCTTCGTTGTTGTGGCGCTGGCGGGAGCTGCCGACGGCCGGGCCGATTGCCCTCCTGCGCTCGTCAATGTAAGCAACGATTACTGACGCGATAGGAGTCACGTAGACCAAAGCTGTCGCGGCAATCGCGCCTCAGCACAGCGTTCCGCAGTAGTGCTTCTACGTACATACTTTTTTTTATTCGCCATGTTTAATCGCCCCGTTAGACAATGCACCGGCTATTTCTTGCCAATTAAAGTGCAAATGAAAATGCTGGCCAGTAAATACCCCCCATTGGTCAGAAAACTATTGCCCGGTGCTGGTCACCGGGCATTTTTCATAAGAGGTCAGCGACCTACTCCCATAGCCACGGCCACCTTCGCAGGTGATTTCACGTACAGATTTCGCTCCATGCCAATGCATAATTAATCGGTTGAAATTTGCACCAGCTATTAACGGGCGACAGATGATGCCCCTAATTCGGTTTCAAGCATGTCGATAGCAGATGTCAGGTGTTCTTCGACACCCGGATGCCCAATTTCCAATAAGTCGAGACATCGTTCTATCTTCGCAATTAGAAGATTCTGAAACGCTACGCTCGCAAGCATTTCACTGTGCTGTTCGCTTCTGCTAAAACCATAATCAGCAGACTTGAAAGCGATTTCCGGCTGGCCTGGCCGGTGCTTCATGCTTGCGGTGATCTGGGCCATATTGGCATTCTCGATCATGAACGGAGTCATTATCGTGTTGTGGAACTCTTGATCGTTTCGGGAGTGAAACTTGACCCGTTCGATCGCAACCCGCAATGCCTCCAAGGCCTGAACCAGCTCAGAATCTGATATTAGTGACAGTCCGCCACTGGCAACTAGTGATTCCAATGGAGCGCTGGTCCATTGGGCATCGTTGCTTACCCACCACACGTCACTAATCAACTCATCTACGGAGTCCTCGCTCGGCATCTCGTCCTTCCCTGAAGATATTCTGAGCAAGGTCTCGGCGGATTCCCGGATCGCACCCACGAACCGATTCCGCTCTGCAAGCAATTGACGCTTTTCTACCAAGTCATCGAGCAATGTCTGCAGGACGACTTTCTCTGATGCATGGACTTGTCTGCTCGCCCACCAGGCATCTATCCAGAATGCCAGCAAGATGCTGACGACGATTATCACTCCCTCGGCGAGTATCCGCGGCCATGGAATATTACGTGTCAGGTTCATTATTGGGCGCCAAACGGGAATGTCAGCAAAGGGTCCACAAGCCGCCATTCTAGCATTATTCAGGCGAACGGCAGCTTTGGGGTGGTGACTTCAATCGGTCGATGCGAAGATGAATGCTCGCTCTTAGCCAAAGGATTCAAACAGCTTGCTGTGCTCCTGCACTATTCGCTCGGTTTCATGAGCTTCGACGTTACGACTGTTGTCACCGAGCTTAAATATGCCACCAAGTACCACTACGTCGCGGCGCGGAAACATGTGCAAGAAACCATGATCGCCGCCATCTCCACCACC
>CALDZH010000159.1 GCA_937944275.1 uncultured Woeseiaceae bacterium | reverse complement strand
TCCTGGGCACCTGTGTACCAGCGGGGTTGTCGAGGTAGATACGGCGTACGCCGTCGTCCTTTATGGCAAGCGCAGGAAACTGCGCCCGCACAGCGTCGAGATCAAATGACATTCCTTATTCCTCGGCCTTGCCGCCCCATTTTTCGCGGTGCGCATCCTCGGCACGTTGCCTGACTTTTTGGTGGCGACGCGTCAGGAGCAGCGAATTTGGATCGCAAACCTCGGCCTTGATGAGGCCGAGATCGCTCGCAGCATCGAACAGACTGGGATACCAGCGTTCCCAGTTCGGCAGTCGTGCTTCGACTTTGTCGCGAAGAGTCATGGGCGCAATGTAACCGAGCGCCCCGACCTTGACAACGAAAAAAGTTAGTCTTCCAGCGCTCGTAACCCCACGAGGCACGTTGCCAGCAACATCCCACCCAGCACAATCAACGGCAGTTGCGGTACGAGCTCCTGCGGAGCGCTGAGAAGCTCCTGTGGCAACATTGAAGTCAGGCTCGCAACGGCCGTCACGAGCCCAGCGATCGGTTTGTAGGACACAAGCGCCCCTATCAATGTCGCTACCGGCAGTATCATGCGTCGCAACCACAAGCGGCGCCGCACTTTCTTCTCAATCATCGCACTGAAGCCGTCGTCAGCAATAGAGTCTGACGCAAACATCGACTCCAGAAGTCGGTCTTCGTTGTCTTTGAGTCTCTCAGCCATGTTGATGATCTTTGATGTCAAAACTGGTCCTGATCTTTTCTTTACCACGAAATATCACTGATTTCACTGTTCCAACCGGCATCGCTGTTGCTTCACTGATTTCCCGGTGCGAAAGTCCGCACGCATAAGACATAACCATTACTGCGCGCTCCTCTTCGCTAAGTACTGCCAGGAACTTGTCCAGGTCCGTCACTTCGTCTGCCTGCACGGAGTGAGTTCGCGACTTGGCTTCCGCATCATGACCCACTTCCTCGAGTATCTCCGCGTAGCGTTTCGACTTACGCTTGGATTGCAGAAAAGTCGTGTAGGCAACCTTCAGCAGCCACCCTATGAATGTCCCCCGCCCGCTAAATGTATGGAGCTTGTCCCAGGCATGCATGAAACAATCCTGTGCAAGGTCATCCGACGCAGAAATGTCACCACTTAATTTGCGAAGAAAATTTCGCACATGGGACTGGTGGCGGCGCACCAGCTCACCAAAAGCTGCGGCGTCCTGTGACGACGCAGCCCTGGCGACAAGCTCATGATCAGCGAGCGAGGTCAATCGTGCTACACCCGTTAATCTTCGCGATTGGTGAAAAAGTGCAGGATCATGTACGCCACGCCGATACTGAACGGAAATGCTGCCCCGGCCAACGTACCACGCAATGCATCTTCCTCGGGCACCGCAAAGCCGATCAGCACGAGGCCAACCGCAAGCGAAAGCCAGATGACGCTGTAGCGGAAATCCTTATCTTTGGATGGCTTCGGATGTCCAAGCCGATCGATGACTTCTGGAGTCAACTCCTGGCCTTTTTCCAGGGCCTGGCGAAAGGTCGCCTGCATTTCGACGCGTGCTTTGTAGCGGAACCAGAACAGAAAAATAAAGACGAGCGCGAGGCTTATGAACATCACGATCGGAATTAGCTCTTCAGCCATTTTGTTTCTCCTTGAAACCGTTTAAGTTGCTTTCACGGTATAGATGCACGCCGATCGGGAATTGGATGCAAATTTTAACTCGTTGTTTTTAATGAAGTAATTATAGCATACCGTCCGAGTTTAGACCCAATGCATCGTGTCCGGCGTTAGTAACCGGCATGAAACTGCTATCCCCACTCCGCGATCCCCGATATTTCCAGGTCGCCGTTCTTACGTCGCTGCTTGCGGTTGGCATCGGCATATTGAACTTCGGCATTCACTGGCAGAACGCAGCGACCATCATGCTGACGGCCCAGTTCGTGCAGTATATCGGCACGCGGCTCGCAGGCCTGCCGCGCTTCGATCCACTCAGCGCGCTGATCACCTCGTTGTCATTAACCCTGCTCCTGCGCACCGAATTCGCCAGCCTGGCGGCCACGGCAGCCGTCATCGCGATAGGCAGCAAATTCCTCATTCGGTTTCGCAACAAGCATGTTTTCAACCCCGCCAATGTAGCGCTCGTATCCCTGATGCTGCTTAGCGACCGTGCCTGGGTCTCTTCGGGACAGTGGGGCAGTGCCGCAATTGGTGCTTTCGCACTCGCCTGCCTCGGCTTTCTCGTGCTGACACGGGCGAAACGCGCCGAGACGACAATTGCTTTTGTGTGGGCCTTCGGAACACTTTTGGTCGGTCGCGCTGTCTGGCTGGGTGATCCCCTGTCCATTCCTTTACACCAGTTGCAAAACGGTGCGCTGCTCATTTTTGCGTTCTTCATGATCTCGGATCCGAAGACGACGCCCGACGCTCCGTTCGGGCGTGCCTTGTTCGGCGCAGTCGTCGCCGCAGTCGCTTTCACGATTCAGTTCATTTTCTACCAACCCAATGGCCCGATTCTCGCGTTGATCCTGTGCGCACCCCTTGTGCCCCTGATCGACACCCTACTGCATGGATCGCATTACCAGTGGGACAAGCCCGGCGCTCGCCCGAGCGCATCTCTCAAAGGAGTTCATTCATGAGATTACTAATTACCCTGGTCTCGGCACTCGTGACCGTCCTGGTCACTACGTCCGCGCAGGCATTTTGTGGATTTTACGTTGCGCGTGCAGATACCTCGTTGTTCAATCGCGCCTCGCAGGTAGTGCTCGTACGCGACGAAGACAAGACCGTGATTACCATGGCCAACGACTTCGAGGGAGATGCAGAGGATTTCGCCGTGGTGATCCCTGTTCCCACGATGATCGAAGGCGAGCAGATAAATGTGGGGGATCGCGCCGTGATCGAGCACCTCGATGCCTACACCTCGCCGCGAATTGTCGAATATCATGATGGCGACCCCTGCGTCGTTTACGAACGACTGGAGATGAGCAGCAACGATGCCGCATTCCCGTCCGCGAGTAAGCAACTGAAGCGTTCGGCGAGATCACGCGGTGTAACGATCGAGGCCCAGTACACGGTCGGTGAGTACGACATTCTTATCCTGTCCGCTACACAAAGTGACGGGCTGATTCAGTGGCTCGTGGAGAACGACTACAGGATTCCGTCCGGTGCCGAACGCGTCGTAGACAGCTATCTCAAGCAGGACATGCGGTTCTTTGTTGCCAAGGTCAATCTCGAAGAGCAATCGAAGCTCGGCTTCCAGTACCTGCGCCCCTTGCAGGTTGCGTATGAGAGCAACAGGTTCATGCTGCCCATTCGCCTTGGCACGCTGAACGCGAAGGGTAAACAGGAACTATACGTCTACGCGCTGACGCGCACGGGCCGTGTCGAGACAACCAACTACCGTACGGTCAAGTTACCAAGCAACGTCACCGTGCCGGAATTTGTCGAGGATGAATTTGCCAACTTCTATCGCGCTATGTTCGATCGTCAAACCAAAGCCGAAAACGAACGCGCTGTGTTCCTTGAATACGCGTGGGACATGGGTTGGTGTGACCCGTGTGCCGCCGACCCGCTGAGTGCCAGGGAACTGAGACAGCTGGGTGTATTCTGGCTCGGCCAGCATGACGTTGAGTCAAAACGTGCCATACAACCGCGGGCACAGAACGTCTTCGTTACGCGCCTGCATGTTCGCTACGATGCCGAACACTTTCCCGAGGACCTCATGTTCCAGGAAACCGGCGATCGGCAGAATTACCAGGGGCGCTATGTCATTCAGCACCCATGGAAGGGCGAAGCCAGCTGCGATATCTCACAATATAAGGCCAGTGTTCGTGATCGCCAGGAACGCGAAGCACAGCAGCTCGCCAACCTGACCGGCTGGGATCTGGGAGACATCCACAAGAAAATACCCTTTGCTGGCGGCGCCCCGGAACCCGAGAAGGAGCCCTGGTGGAAGCGGCTGTGGAACTAGCACTGTGATCGGCAAGCGTATGCGCCCGCCTGTCTGCTGACCTAAACCACTCTGGTTCGCTTACTCGCTGTCGTCAGAGCAAGAGTCCTTGTCCCCGGCACTCATTGCGGTTCCCATGCCAATGCCCACCGCGATGCCGATCGCGATCCCGGCGCCAACATTGTCCATGGCTACACCCAATGCAACGCCCACGCCAATACCAATAGCAATACCTGCTCCCATTTTCTGGTTCATGCTTTCTCCCGCGCTCTTTTCGACTTTCGCATGGTAATGAAAACCGCCCGGCTTGATGGCATTCACCTAGCGGTATCGGCCCTGGATCTTAAGCAACTCGCTGGAACCCGGATGCAGCCCTTCGTAGGGCAACTGCGACAAAGGCGTATCTGAATTGCTCATCAACTCGTGCATTTCGGCACGGTGTTCATTGACGTACAGCAGTCCAGTGATAATTTCCCCCGCGTTAAAACGATCGCGGAGGAACTTGAAAGCATCCGCCCGACTTGTTGGATCGTAGTCGCGGTCAATCTTGCGCAGCACGATGGTGTCCCCGCCACGCAGGTGGACCGGCATCGCCTCGCCCTCTTTATATGACGCCGTAATCTCTTCCGACGGAGTAACGTAGTCGATATTTGCGACGTGATGATAGAACTCACGCGTGTGTGCATAACTCTTCGTCGAGCCCTCATGGTCATTGAACGTTACGCACGGACTGATTACGTCGACCAGCGAGAACCCTGAATGCATGATCGCGCCCTTGATCAAGGGCACAAGCTGCTCCTTGTCGCCGGAGAAACTTCGGGCAATGTAGGTTGCGCCAAGCGCCAGCGCCGAACTCACCGGGTCAATCGGTTCCTGTTGATTCGGCAAGCCCTTCTTGGGCTTGCTACCGATGTCGGCCGAAGCTGAGAATTGGCCCTTGGTCAGCCCATACACGCCATTATTCTCAATCAGGTAGCACATATTCAGGTTGCGCCGGATCGCATGCACGAATTGGCCGGCGCCAATAGACAGTGAATCCCCGTCTCCCGAAACACCGATGTACGTCATGTCACGATTAGCGGCATTCGCCCCGGTCGTGACGGACGGCATGCGGCCATGAACGGAATTGAAGCCGTGCGCCTGGCTCACAAAATAGGCCGGTGTCTTGGACGAGCATCCGATACCGCTCATCTTGGCGAGCATGTGTGGCTCCACATTGAGCTCGAATACGGCCTGAATAAGAGCGGCGGTAACGGAATCGTGTCCACATCCAGCACACAATGTCGAAACAGCACCTTCGTAATCCCGGGTCGTCAGGCCGAGATCGTTTTTCGGCAGGGTTGGATGCGCAATCTTGGGTTTGGCTATAAAGGTCACGTCATAATTCCGATCAGGCTGCGCGCCCTTTGGCGATTTCGGCAAGTATGCCGTCGACCACAGAGCCGGCATTCAGCGGCATGCCGTTGTAGTGAAGTATTGAAACCAGTTTTCTCTGATCCGCCTCGATATCATTGATCAGCAGCGATCGCAGCTGCGCGTCGCGATTCTGTTCGACTACGTAGACAGCATCATGCTGGTCAATGAACTCGCTGACGGCGTCTGTGAAAGGGAACGCCCGGACACGGCAATAGTTGAGGTTGAGGTTTCGTTTCTCGAGTCGGTCGAGCGCTTCCTTGCACGCGCCATCGCAGCTGCCGAGCGTCAGAATAGCCGCCTTGTTGAACCTGGAGTAATCGATTTCCGCCTCGGGCACCATCGTACGTGCCGTCTCCCACTTCACGAGCAGGCGATCGACAACCTCCTGATACTCGACCGAGTCCTCGGTATAGGCGCCGAGTTTCGTGTGGCCGGATCCGCGCGTGAAGTACGCACCTTTAGGATGCACGCCCGGAAGCGTTCGATACGGAATGCCATCACCATCAACGTCGAGGTAGCGGTAGAAATTCTCCATTTCCTCGAGGTCTTCAGCAGAGTAGACCTTGCCTCGGTCAGGTACGTAGGAATCATCCCAATCGAGTTCGGGTACCATCCAGTCGTTCATGCCTATATCGAGATCGCTCAATACCATCACGGGCGTCTGCAGTCGCTCGGCGAGATCGAATGCCTGCGGTGACATATAGAAACACTCAGCCGGATCGGCAGGAAACAGCAACACGTGTTTTGTGTCGCCGTGCGACGCGTAGGCACAGCTCAACAGGTCGCATTGTTGTGTGCGCGTAGGCATGCCGGTTGATGGCCCTGTACGTTGCACGTTGAACAATACGGCGGGTATCTCTGCGTAGTAACCAAAACCAATAAACTCGCTCATGAGGGAGATACCCGGCCCGCTGGTCGGGGTAAACGAACGCGCGCCGTTCCAGCTTGCGCCGAGGACCATGCCAATAGCGGCCAGCTCGTCCTCGGCCTGAATGATGCAATAGGTTCGTTTGCCTGTTTCCGGATCAACCCGATAACGCGCGCAGAACATCCTGAATGCATCCATCAGAGACGTCGAAGGCGTAATCGGATACCAGGCACCAACAGTCGCGCCGGCATACATGCAGCCGAGACCCGCCGCCGTGTTGCCGTCGATAACGATGTGGCCCTCGGTTTCGTCCATCTTTTCCACATGCATCGGCAACGGACACGGAAAATTGTCTCGTGTGTAGTCGTAACCGAAGTGAATCGCCTCCATATTCGAAGCAATCAGGTGCTGCTTTGCGGCGAACGTTTCTTCAAGCAAATTCTTGATGATGTCCAGGTCGACGTCGAGCAGTGCGGCAATCACCCCGACGTATGCAATATTCTTCATCAGAATACGCGAACGAACGCCTTCGAAGTGTTCGTTGCACATCCTGGCAAGGGGTATGCCGATGATCGTGACGTCATCTCGATTGAATAACCTGCTGCGTGGCCATGTCGAGTCGTAGATGAGGCAACCACCAGGTTCGACCTCCGCCAGGTCACGCTCATAAGTCTGCGCGTTCATTGCGACCATGATGTCGACACGATCCGATCGGCAGTGATAGCCCTTGCCGGTTACCCGAATTTCATACCAGGTCGGCAGCCCCTGGATGTTTGACGGGAAGTAGTTCTTGCCCACGACGGGCACCCCCATCCTGAAGATTGCCTTTCGCAGCAGGCCATTTGCGCTCGCCGAGCCGGTACCGTTTACCGTAGCAATCTTGATAACAACGTCGTTTACTGATGCCACGGCTGCCCTTTACTCTTTCGATCCGCCGACAGCGATTTGCGACTCGCCGGCTGCTGCCTCATCAACAGCATAGGGAATCAGGATCTTCGACTTCTGCATGTCCCAGGCGCCCGTGGGACACCGTTCGGCGCACAGACTGCAGTGCACGCAGATATCTTCGTCTTTCACCATCACGCGACCGGTCTGAGGCAGGCTATCGGACACATACAAGGCCTGGTCCGGGTTCTGCGCCGGCGCCTTCAGCCGTTGGCGCAGTTCGTCCTCCTCGCCATTCTGTGTAATTGTCAGGCAATTTACGGGACAGATATCAAGACAGGCGTCGCACTCGATACACAGTTTCTCGGTAAAAACGGTCTGGATGTCGCAATTCAGACAGCGCTCAACTTCTTCTGCAGCCTGTTCGGCAGAGAACCCCAGCTCGACTTCGATATTGAGCTTTTTGAAGCGCTCTTTTAGATCAACGTGCGGCATGAGTCGACGCGCCGACGCGTCGTAGTTGTTAGAGAAACTCCACTCATGCATGCCCATTTTCTGGCTCAACAGGTTCAGACCGACGGGCAAGCGGTCTCGGAGGTCTTCGCCCTGGCAAAATTTATGGACCGAAATGGCAGCCTGATGGCCGTGCTCAACAGCCCAGATGATGTTCTTGGGCCCGAACGCAGAATCACCGCCGAAGAAAATACCGTCTCGCGAACACATCATCGTCTGCTCGTCGACAACCGGACAGTCCCATTTGTTGAACTCAATGCCTATATCGCGCTCGATCCACGGGAAGGCATTGTCCTGACCAATTGCGAGAACAACATCATCACAGGGTATTACGACCTCGCCCGTCGGCGTGCCGCGGTCGATGCGGCCATCTGCATCGATGTTGTATTCCATGATGTCGAACTTCATGCCTGCGAGCTTGCCATTGTCGTAGACGAATTCTTTCGGTGAGTGGTTGACGATAATTTCGACATTCTCTTCTTCGGCGTCTTCAAGCTCCCACTCCGACGCCTTGAAAAACTCGCGTGGCTTGCGTGCCATGACTTTTACATCCACGGCACCCAGCCGAAGCGATGTTCGGCAACAATCCATTGCCGTATTACCCACGCCAATGATCAGGACGCGCTTGCCGATTTCCTTTATATGTTCGAAGGCAACTGACTCAAGCCACTCGATACCGATATGAATTCGATCAGAGTCATAACGGCCCGGCAGCTCCAGGTTCTTGCCTTTCGGTGCACCAGTGCCAACGAATACGGCATCGAAACCATCATCGAGCAGTTCTTTCATGCTGTCGATTCGATGGTTGAGCTTCAGGTCGACGCCCATGTCGAGGATGTATCCGATTTCCTCATCAATTACATTGGGCGGCAATCGGAACGATGGGATGTTGGTGCGCATGAGGCCGCCGGTCGTATCGAGAGCCTCGAATATCGTGATTTCATACCCGAGCGGACGCAGGTCATTGGCAACGGTCAGCGACGCACAGCCCGCACCAATCAGGGCCACCTTCTTGCCATTGCTGTTCTCAGGTGACTTCGGCAATCGCTCGACAATGTCGTCGCGGTTGTCCGCCGCAACGCGTTTGAGACGGCAGATCGCTACAGGCTTGTCTTCAACGCGACCACGCCGGCAAGCGGGCTCGCAGGGACGGTCACAAACACGTCCGAGAATTCCGGGAAATACGTTCGACTGACGATTCTCCATATACGCATCGCTGAAACGCCCCTGCGCGATCATGCGTATGTATGCGGGAACATCAGTGTGCGCCGGACAGCCCCACTGGCAGTCAACGACCTTGTGAAAATACTCTGGA
>CALDZH010000158.1 GCA_937944275.1 uncultured Woeseiaceae bacterium | reverse complement strand
AAGGCTTAACTTATTGATTTTTATAGTAAATTAGTTTGGATTACGTCTAAGCCGGCTATATGCCTCAAGATCCCGGCACCGCCGCGGGACAGGTAGCCTCACACGCCTCACCAATCAACTTTGCTATGTAATGTGGCCCCGTGCCAGTTCGGCTATAGGTTCGGCCACCTGTCCCCCGCCGTTGCCTGGTTTGGTGGAAAGTGTGCCGGACATAAACATTCGACCAATCATCTTCAAGAAGTGGGAGCGAGGTGGAACGTCCTGATTTGGAGCGGTATGGTCGAGCGGCACCCGGGGATGTGCTACGGAATCTATAGCCGAGCAGGCACGTCGACGGAATTACGTTAGGAAGTGAAGCACGCGAGGCGTGTGCAGTAGTACATCCCCGGGGGACGCTTATCTCCTCGGCCTCTATCTTGTGTTAATGCGCTTCGTCCCAATTGCTGCCGACCCCGACGTCGACTTTGAGGGGCACTTTCAGCTTTGCCGCAGCGTTCATGAGATCGGTGACGCGCTTCGTGACGGCATCGACCTGCCCGGACTTGACCTCAAACACGAGTTCGTCATGAACCTGCATGATCATCCGCGCGCCCGGCTGTTCTTCGTTCAACCAGCCATGCACCGTGATCATCGCTCGTTTGATGATGTCTGCCGCGGTGCCCTGCATCGGCGCGTTGATTGCGCTGCGCTCGGCGTACTGGCGTCGCTGGGCGTTGCGGGCGTTAATTTCCGGCAGGTACAGCCGTCGGCCAAACACGGTTTCGACGTAGCCGGCCTCACTGGCCTTGGCGCGAATGTCGTCCATGTACTGTTTCACGCCCGGATACCGGTCGAAGTAGAGGTCGACGTATTCCTGCGCCTCGCCGCGTGAAATACCGAGCTGTTTGGCGAGACCGAAGGCGGACATGCCGTACATTAGCCCGAAGTTGATGGCCTTGGCGGAACGGCGCTGGTCATCGGTGACGTCGTCGAGCGCCATCTCAAAAACCTCGGCAGCCGTTGCTCGATGCACGTCCTGCTCTTTCTCGAAGGCTCCCAGCAAACCCTTATCACCCGACAGGTGGGCCATGATTCGCAACTCGATCTGAGAGTAGTCAGCGGCAAGGAGGACGTGCCCGCCCGGGGCTACAAATGCCTGGCGAATGCGCCGGCCTTCTTCCGTACGAATCGGAATATTCTGCAGGTTCGGGTCGGATGAGGACAGGCGACCCGTTGCCGCTACGGCCTGGTGATACGAGGTGTGAATTCTTCCCGTACGCTCGTTGATCATCAGCGGAAGCTTGTCGGTGTAGGTGCTCTTGAGCTTGCTGACACTGCGGTAGTCGATGATTACGGCCGGCAGTTCGTAGTCGCTCGCAAGTTCCATGAGTACGTCTTCGGCTGTAGATGGCTGACCTTTCGGCGTCTTGCGAATTACCGGAAGCTCTTGCTGCTCAAAAAGGATCTGTTGCAATTGCTTGGGCGAACCAAGGTTGAACGGGCCGCCCGCAAGCTCATGCGCTTTCGCTTCGAGCTCAGCCATCTTCTTGCCGAGTTCGCCGCTTTGTTTGGCCAGCATCCTGCGATCGACGAGTACGCCTGTTTCTTCCATGTCCAGCAGCACAGGCACGAGGGGTTGCTCAATCTCTTCGTAGATTTTTTTCAACGCCGGCACGTCATTTAGCTGTGACCACAGGGTCGCGTGAAGTTGCAGAGTGATGTCGGCGTCCTCGGCAGCATAGGGCGCGGCCGTTTCCAGATCGACCTGGTTGAATGTCAGCTGCTTGGCACCCTTTCCGGCAACGTCCTCGTAATGAATCGTCTCCTTGCCAAGATACTGACGTGCCACCGAATCCATGTCATGACGCGTGGCAACGCTGTTGAGCACGTAGGATTCGAGCATCGAATCGAAGGCCATGCCGCGCAAAGTAATGTCGTAGCGGGCCAGAATGTGCGCGTCGTATTTGAGGTGATGGCCGACTTTCTTTTTGGTCTCATTCTCAAGCCATGGTCTTAGCTTCGCGAGCACTTCATCGCGCGGCAACTGGTCTGGCGCGCCCGGAAAATCATGCGCAACCGGCACATAGCAAGCCTCGCCGACTGTAGTCGACAGTGACAAGCCGACGATTTCGGCACTCATATAGTCGAGGCTGTTGGTCTCGGTATCGAAAGCCGTGAGTTTCGCTTTGTCGAGCTTGCGTAGCCAGGTATCGAACGCTTTCCAGGTGAGGATGGTTTCATACTCCGTCGCCTCCTGATCGGTAGCTGGCTCCGGCCTGTCGCCGGCTTCCTCATCGAGCCCGCGCAGCAACGAACGCAATTCGAAGTGGCTGTAAAGCTTGCGCAGCGCATCGGTGTCTGCCTCGCGTGCGTCGAGATCGTCGATGCCGACGTCCAGCTCGACATCCGTCTTGATGGTCGCGAGGTCCCGCGAGAGGCGCAGGGACTCGACATTGTCGCGCAGACTTTCGCCAACCTTGCCCTTGATCTCTTCGCCGTGCTGGACAATACCGTCGGCACTATCGTAAAGGTTGAGCCACTTGGCGGCCGTCTTGGCCCCGACTTTCGGTACACCCGGAATGTTGTCCGAACTGTCGCCGACGAGCGCGAGATAGTCGATAATTTGTTCCGGGTAGACGTCAAACTTGGCTTTGACCGCATCTCGGTCGAGTCGCGAGTCGTTCATCGTGTTGACCAACGTGACCTTGTCGGTCACGAGCTGCGCAAGATCCTTGTCGCCTGTCGAAACGAGGACATTGAGTCCCTTATCTTCTGCCCGGGCGCAAAGCGTGCCTATGACATCATCGGCCTCGACGCCTTTCACCTGCAACAGTGGCAGTCCCATTGCTTCGACTGCGTCCAGTATTGGTTGCACCTGCGCGCGCAGATCATCGGGCATGGGTGGTCGTGTTGCTTTGTACTCCGGATACATCTCGTCGCGAAACGTTTTTCCGGGCGCATCAAACACGACCGCGATATGAGCCGGCTGTTCTTCGCGCAGCAACTTCAGGATCATCGTCAATACGCCGTGCAGCGCGCCCGTTGGTTCGCCCTTTTTGTTGGTCAGGGCGGGCAGCGCGTGAAAGGCGCGGTAGAGATACGATGACCCGTCGATAAGAACGAGGTCAGTCATGGGATTGAGTTTCTATTCCTTTTCGACGTTGCCGTTTTCTTCTTCGTCTTCTTCAGTCGCTGATTCAGAGTCCGGTGGCGGCACCGAGATTTTGCTCGGATTGTCGGGGATGTAGAGCGGGCCGCTCTGACCACAACCCGAGGCAAGGAAGACAAAAGTAAATGCGGCAAGCGCGAGGATCAGGCGTTTCATAATTATCGACCGTTCAATAGGACAGATCGATTATAGAGGTCAGCGGCCGTTTTGGGGCGTCATTTTGCGTAGCGTTGGGCGACTTTTCTGTATGCCTCACGGAACGGCATGCCCTCCTCGGTAACGAGACGATAAGCTTCGGCGGTGGCGAAGATGCCCTCGTCGAGTTCGATGTTCTCGGGTCGGAACCTCAGACCCTCGAGCAGGTAGGCCATGATGTCCACGCTGTCGACAGCGAGATCGATCGAACGGAATACCGGCGACTTCAGTCGCTGCAGGTCGCGGTGATAACCCGATGGCAGCTTGGCCGTGATCATCAGGGCTTCGTCGAGGCAGGCCTGTGATGTCGCCGAAGATGCGCGAAGTAACTCGAGTACGTCCGGATTACGTTTTTGCGGCATGATCGACGAACCCGTGGTGACTTCGGCCGCCAGTGAGACGTAGGCAAACTCCTGCGTGTAAAACAGCAACAGGTCGCTTGCCATCCGCGACAGGTCCTGCATCAAGAGCGTGACCTCGAACAACAGGGCGCTCTCGGCTTTGCCGCGTGACAACTGGGCGGCCGTGACCGGGGACTGCGTTTCGTCGAAGCCGAGCCGCCGGGTGGTAAATTCGCGATCAAGCGGCAGGCCGGGGGTCCCATATCCTGCAGCGCTGCCGAGAGGATTTTTGTTGATGCGCTTATGGACGGACATCAGGCCCGCCACGGCGTCGGTGAAGCCCTCATCGAAGGCGCCGCACCACAAAGCGACGGAAGAAGGCATCGCATGTTGCATGTGCGTGTAACCGGGAAGCTCGACTTCTCCTTGCCTCTCCGCCAGGTGCTCGATCGAGGACAGCAGGTGTTCGACCCGGCCCGCAAGATCGAGCGCGGCGTCGCGCAGATACAGTCGTAGTGCCGTCAATACCTGGTCGTTACGTGAGCGCCCGAGGTGCAGGCGTCCGCCGGCCTCGCCGATGTTGTCTGTCAGCCGCGATTCAAGCGCTGTATGCACGTCCTCGTCCTCGAGCGTAATCTGCCATTTGCCTTCGCCGAAGCTTTTTTCGAGCGCCCGCAGGCCATCGCAAATCAAGTGGCAGTCCTCGTGGGATATGAGCTCCTGGGCGGCTAGCATCTCAGCGTGAGCGATGGAGCCGCGAACGTCGTAAGAGACCAGTCGTGCATCGAGCAGGTGGTCTTCGCCCGCAGTGTAGCGGAGTACCCGCTCATCCAGCGGCAGGCCTTTCTCCCAAAGTCTGCTCATGTCTCTTCACCTTGCTCTTCGGGGGTCAGTGCGTTGATGTCATTAACAACGAGCGTGCCCGTGCCTTCGTTTGTGAATACCTCAAGCAAGATGCTGTCCGGCAACTTGTATGAGATGACATGCACACGCTGTACGCCATTCTGGATCGCCGAATCTATAGCAGCCGCTTTCGGCAGCATGCCGTCGGCGAGGATGCCTTTCTCCTTGAGCTTTTCCAGGTGTTTACGATCGATATAGCTGATCAGTGAGCCGGGATCGTTGACGTCCTCGAGAATGCCCGAAGCGCCAGTGACGAGAATCAGTTTTTCGGCGTCGAGTTCAGCGGCGATTGCGGCCGCGACAGTATCCGCATTTATGTTGAGAATGTTGCCCGACTCATCGCAGGAAAGCGGACTCACGACTGGCATCAGGCCATTATCGAGCTGCTTTCTAAGGATGTCGGCCTCGACGGAGTCGATATCGCCAACGAATCCATAGTCGACCGACCCGCCATCCTTGTCTTTGACGGGCGGCCGCTTATGGGCCCGAATCAGTCCGGCATCCACGCCACTGATACCAACCGCGGGAATCTGAAGGTCGCGACAGGTAGCGAGAATACGCGTGTTGACCTGGCCGTTGAGAATCATCGTGGCGACGCTAAGGGAGTCGCTGTCGGTGACGCGACGTCCTTCGATAAATTTCGTGTCGATACCGAGAGCTTTGGCGAGTTCGGTCGACTGCGGCCCGCCGCCATGAATCAGCACTGTGCGAATGCCGACCTGGTGCAGTATACCGACCTGTTCGACCAGTGCGTTCGTCAGCGCA
>CALDZH010000157.1 GCA_937944275.1 uncultured Woeseiaceae bacterium | reverse complement strand
ATATCGCTCCCGATCATTACCGTCTCTCCAGCGCGTCGCGTTAGAATCAGCATCGCTTCCTACTCCTGCCTGGCGGGGCTCCTGCCCCGTTCTTATTACGCGTCGTACTTCCTTAAACTGTTGTAATACTAGCCGATTTTTACTCAGGATGCCCATATCCGGGGGCATCGGACACATATCAGGAATTAATCGAGTTGCTCAGGAGAGCTTTTCGGCCACCCAGTCCGGCACTGAATTTAGCGCCTGGTCCAGTTTCGAGGGGTCGTTACCGCCCGCCTGGGCGAAGTCGGGCCGGCCGCCGCCCTTGCCGCCAACCTGTTCGGCGACGGGTTTGATCAGGTCTCCTGCCTTGATCTTGTCGGTGTTGTTCTTGGTCACGCCTGCCGCGAGGCGCACTTTGCCATCATCAACCGAAGCAAATAATACAATGGCGTTTTGCAGCTTGTCCTTGGCGCGGTCGACCGCATCACGCATCGACTTTGCATCGACACCGTCCATGCGAGATACGAGCACCTTGATACCGGCGATTTCCCGGACATTGTCTTCCTGATCGGACCCCTGGCCCGTTATCAACGCATGCTTCGCGGTCGCCAGCTTCTTCTCGAGTTCCTTGTTTTGCTTCAGCAACTGCTCAACCTTGGCCGCTGCCTGGTCCGGAGTACTGCGAAGCATCCCGGCAAGATCACTCAGCGCGCGCTGGTTTGAATCGATCCACTCCATTGCACCCGCACCCGTCATGGCCTCGATGCGACGAACGCCCGAGGCGACACCACCTTCGTGCGTGATCTTGAAGACGCCTATGTCACCGGTACGAGCGACGTGCGTGCCTCCGCACAACTCAACCGAGGAATCACCCAGGCGAAGCACCCGAACCTTGTCGCCGTATTTTTCACCGAAAAGTGCCACTGCGCCGGACTCGATTGCATCGTCGTAAGTCATGAGCTTTGTTTCAGCAGCGACATTCTTCCGAATCTCGTCATTCACAATGTCTTCGATATCCTGCAACTGCTCGGCCGTTACGCCTTCGTAATGCGAAAAGTCGAAGCGCAGGCGATCAGGTGCGACGAGCGAACCCTTTTGCGCCACGTGATCACCCAGAACCTGCCGCAAAGCAGCGTGCATGAGATGCGTCGCTGAATGATTCAGCCGGATTGCCTGGCGTCGATCCGCATCAACGACAGCCTCGACCTTGTCTCCGACTTTTAGAGTGCCCTGCTCAACCGTTCCGAACTGCACATTGGCGTCGCCGCTTTTCTGCGTATCGTCGACACGAAACAGCTTGCCCTCATCGACGAGGATGCCCCTGTCGCCGATCTGGCCACCAGACTCCGCATAGAAAGGTGTGGACGCAAGAATCACGGCACCATCGTCGCCGGCCCCCAATTCATCGACAGCCTTGCCATCACGAAACAGGGCGACGATTTCGCAGGGCGCTTCGGTGCCCGCATAGCCGAGGAATTCCGTTTTCGCATCAGTCTTCAAGCCATCACTACCGGCGACACTGAACTTGCTTGCGGCACGAGCGCGCTCGCGCTGTCCTTCCATTGCTGCGTCAAAGCGCTGCTGATCGATCGAGAGATCGCGCTCACGGGCTATGTCAGCCGTGAGATCCACCGGAAACCCATAGGTGTCGTAAAGCTTGAAAACGAGATCACCGGGCAACTGCTTACCATCAAGATCCGCAATGGCGGCCTCTAGAATCTCCATTCCCTGGTCGAGCGTCTCGGCAAAACGTGCCTCTTCTTTTGCCAGTACCTTCTCTACATGCGCTTGCGCTTTGGCAAGTTCCGGATAGGCGCCGCCCATTTCTTTGACGAGCGGTGCGACGAGTTTGTGGAAGAACAGCTCGTCCATACCGAGTTTCTTCCCGTGGCGAACGGCGCGCCGGACGATGCGACGGAGTACATATCCACGACCTTCGTTGCCCGGTAGAACATCATCGACAATCAGGAAGGAACACGCACGAATGTGATCGGCAATGACGTTGAGGGAACTCTGCCCTTCGTTCTTCACGCCAAGAACATCTGCTGCCGCCTGGATGACGTGTGCGAACAAATCAATCTGGTAATTGCTGTGCACGCCTTGCATGACAGCGGCGATACGCTCGAGCCCCATGCCGGTATCGACCGATGGCGCCGGTAGTGGTGTCATCGTGCCGTCTGAGGCTCGATCGAACTGCATGAATACGAGGTTCCACACCTCCACGTAGCGATCACCGTCCTCATCCGGCGATCCCGGCGGTCCACCCGGCACATCGGGGCCGTGATCAAAAAAGATTTCACTGCACGGACCACAAGGACCGGTATCGCCCATGGCCCAGAAGTTGTCCTTCTCGCCCATGCGCGTAAATCGCTCGGGGCTGACCTTCATTTCATTGAGCCAGATATCCGCGGCCTCGTCGTCTTCACGGAATACCGTCACCCACAGGCGCTCTTCGGGAAGCTCCAGCGTCTTGGTTAGAAAATCCCAAGCGTACTGGATAGCCTCACGCTTGAAGTAATCACCAAAGCTGAAATTACCGAGCATTTCAAAGAACGTGTGATGACGAGCCGTATACCCCACATTCTCGAGGTCATTGTGCTTGCCACCGGCGCGCACGCAGCGTTGCGAACTCGCTGCCGTCTTGTACGAGCGTTCATCATCCCCAAGGAAGACATCCTTGAACTGCACCATGCCGGCGTTCGTAAACAAAAGTGTTGGATCGTTTCCCGGCACAAGTGGAGAACTCGCCACTACCTCGTGGCCGTGGTCATGGAAAAAATCCAGGAACGCCTGGCGGAGCTCGTTGCTCGTCATGGTTTTCATGGGGCGTATGGTAACTGTTAGCCCGGAAAATGCACCATTTGTCGCGCTTTCGCTGTGTCTTTGC
>CALDZH010000156.1 GCA_937944275.1 uncultured Woeseiaceae bacterium | reverse complement strand
GCTTCGCGAAACACCGACTCCCGGGCCATGCTTTCCTGCAGGATCATGCGCGATATACCCTGATTGCTGAAAATATATTCAAACAGCGTCTCTACCGAGGCTCTGATCAGGGAGCGGCCATTCGATGTCTGGTCACGAACATCGTGCATCAGGGTCACGAGGCCCTCGCCGTGTTCCTCGATGAGCGCCAGTCCCAGCCCTTCCATATCGTGAAAATGACGGTAGAACGACGTCGGAGCGATGCCGGCAAGTTTGGCCACCTCCCTGAGACTGAGTGTGTCGAAGCTCCGACCTGACGCGAGTTCCGCGGCTGTCACATCCATTAGCTTCTGCCGGGTTTCTGCTTTCTGCTTCTTTCTGGAGACCTTCAACAAGTCGCCCCCTTATTGTCGGATTGGTCCATTCGTGAACCTGCATAGGCATCCTAACAAATTAATGGTACAGTTGTGCGTACAAGTGTACGCTGAAATTATAGGAAGCTTATATGTCGACTTATAAAGCCCCTCTGCGCGACATGCGGTTTGTAATGCAGGACCTGCTGAACCTCGAGAAGCATTACCAGTCGTTGCCCGCCTGCGATGAGGTCAACCAGGAGTTGGTCGACGCGATTGTCGGCGAGGCCAGCAAGTTCGCCGAGGAAGTAATCGCGCCGCTAAATGTCGTCGGCGACGAGGTCGGGTGCGAAATGCTGGAAAACGGCGAGGTCAGGACCGCGCCCGGATTCAAGGAGGCTTACCAGCAATACATCGATGGCGGCTGGCCGTCGCTGGATCAACCCTCCCGATATGGTGGCCAGGATCTGCCCATGTCGATCGGTTTAACCGTTCGCGAGATGAACGGAACGGCGAACTGGTCCTGGGCGATGTACCCCGGACTCTCCCATGGCGCAATGGAAACCATTGACAAGCACGGCTCCGAGGAGCAGAAGGCGATGTTCATGGAGCCCTTGGTCAGTGGTCGCTGGACCGGCACCATGTGCCTGACGGAGGCACATTGCGGCACCGACCTCGGCCTCCTGAAGACCAAAGCCGAGCAAGCGGAGGACGGCACCTATCGCATTACCGGATCGAAACTGTTCGTGTCATCAGGCGAACACGACCTCACTGAAAATATCGTGCATATCGTACTGGCGCGCATGCCAGACTCACCGCCTGGTACGAAGGGTATTTCGCTGTTCATCGTGCCCAAATTTATTCCCAGCGAAGACGGCTCGGTCGGCGAGCGCAACGAGGTAAGGTGCGGAGCCCTTGAGCACAAGATGGGTATTCACGGCAACTCGACGTGCCTGCTGAACTTCGATGGCGCAACCGGGTACCTGGTCGGAGAGGCAAACAAGGGCCTGAACTATATGTTCACCTTTATGAACTTCGCCCGAATCGGCACCGGCTTGCAGGGGCTCGCGCATTCAGAAATCGCGTTCCAGAACTCCCTCGCCTACTCGCGAGACCGCCTTCAGATGCGCTCCCTGACGGGTCCAAAGAATCCCGACGGCCCCGCGGATCCCATCATCGTACATCCCGATGTGCGCCGCATGTTACTGACACAAAAAGCGTTCGCCGAGGGAGGCCGCGCGCTGCTCTATTATGCCAGCGCCCAAGGCGACATTGTGACCATGTCCGAGGACCCGGAAGCCCGGGATTTCGCCGACCATGTTCTCAATTTCCTGACGCCCATTATTAAGGCTTTCCTGACGGAGACCGGGTTCGAAAGCGCCAACCTTGGCCTGCAGTGTTTCGGCGGGCATGGCTATGTCAGGGAATGGGGAATGGAACAAAATGTGCGGGACGCCAGGATCAGCATGCTCTATGAGGGCACGACGGGCATCCAGGCGCTGGACCTCCTGGGCAGAAAGGTGCTCGGCACACGAGGCAAGGCACTGACCCCCGTAACGGGCTTCATCCTTGACTTCTGCAAACGCTCCCGTAACCGCAAGGAGCTCAGGCCTTACCTGAAGACGCTGGTCCGGCTCACCAAACAATGGAAGGCACTGACCCGGAAAATCGGTTTCGCCGCCATGCGCAACCGCGATGCAGTGGGTTCCGCCTCGGTGGACTACATCATGTTCTCCGGCTACGTTTTGCTGGGCGTTGCCTGGGCCGCCAGTGCGCGGGCCGCATACAGGCAGCTCGAGCAAGGCACGACGGAAGAGGCGTTCTACCGCGCGAAGATCCAGACTGCGGAATTTTATTTCGCCAAGATCCTGCCGCGCACCACGTCTCTTTTGGAAACAATAGCGGCGGGTCCGGATACACTCATGGAGATGGACGAGAACCAGTTCATTTTCTAAGCGGACGTGATCAAAAACTGAAGAGGATTGAAATGATTTACTCGGGAAAGGCGATAACCGTCCAGGCGATTCACGATGGCATCGCCGAACTATGCTTTGACCTTCAGGATGACTCCGTTAACAAGTTCAACGCGTTAACGGTGGGTGAGTTGAAGGAGGCAACGGCGGCTATTGCGGCTGATTCTTCGCTCAAAGGTGTGATCGTCACAAGTGGCAAGCCCGTTTTCATTGTGGGCGCGGACATCATGGAATTCGGCGCACTATTTGGGGCAAGCGAAGACGAGATTGCGGAAAAGACACTCAGGATCAACCTGGATGTATTCAATGCTTTTGAGGATCTGCCAATACCCACCGTGGCGGCCATTAACGGAATCGCCCTCGGTGGTGGATTCGAGATGGGGCTGGTCTGCGACTACCGCGTCATGTCCAAAACGGCGCGCATCGGCTTGCCGGAGACCAAGCTCGGCATCATTCCCGGGTACGGCGGCACCACGCGCTTGCCGCGCCTGATTGGTGCCGACAATGCGATCGAGTGGATTGCCTCGGGCAAGGAACAGAAAGCGGACGTGGCGCTCAAGTTCGGCGCCGTCGATGCGGTCGTTGCGCCGGAACTACTGCACGAGGCGGCTGTGTCCCTCTTGCGCCAGTGCATTAACGGCAAACTCGACTACGAGGCAAAGCGGCGCGAAAAACAGGAGCCTCTGAAGCTGAATGATGTCGAGGCCATGATGGTGTTTGAAACAGCCAAAGGGTTTATCGCCAGCCAGGCGGGACCACACTATCCGGCGCCGCTCACCGCTATTAAAGTCATGCAAAAAGCGGCAGGCATGAATCGGGATGACGCTCTGCGCGAAGAGGCCAGGGGTATCGCCAGGATGGCCGGCACGCTGGCAGCGAAGAATCTTATCGGTCTGTTTATCAGCGACCAGGTGCTTGCGAAAAGCGGCAAGGCGCTTGCAAAGAAAGCCGGCAGTGTGGAGCGAGCTGCAGTGCTTGGCGCGGGGATTATGGGCGGCGGCATCGCTTTCCAGTCCGCGCTCAAGGGCACGCCCATCATCATGAAGGACATCGCGCAGGCCGGTATCGACCTTGGGTTGTCGGAAGCCAGCAAATTACTGTCCAAACAGGTTGATCGTGGATGGATATCTGTCGCCGAGATGGCAGACGTCCTGAACAGGATTCAGCCGTCTCTCAGCTATGACGGTTTTGACGGTGTGGATGTTGTCGTCGAGGCGGTCGTGGAAAATCCCAAGGTCAAACACGCTGTGCTTGCGGAGACCGAATCGCATATTCGTGATGACGCGGTCCTTGCATCCAACACGTCGACAATTTCGATCACTCACCTCGCTGAACCCTTGCAACGCCCCGAGAACTTCTGCGGCATGCATTTTTTCAACCCGGTGCACCGGATGCCGCTGGTCGAAGTCATTCGGGGAGAAAAGACGGGAGAGGAAGCCGTGGCGCGAACAGTCGCGTATGCGCTGGCTATGGGCAAGAAACCGATCGTCGTCAACGACTGTCCAGGGTTCCTGGTGAATCGAATCCTGTCCCCTTACATCGGCGCCTTCATGGGCCTGGTTAGGCGCGGCGTCGATTTCACAGTGATCGATCGGACAATGGAGCGCTTCGGATGGCCAATGGGGCCTGCCTATCTGTGCGATGTCGTGGGTATCGATACAGGGGTGCACGCGGGCGCTGTCATGGCGGAAGGATTCCCCGAACGCATGAAGTACGATTTCAAAACCTGCCACGAAGTAATGTTCGAAAACCAGCGCTTTGGCCAGAAGAATGGCCGCGGTTACTTCAAATACGAAGCTGACAAGAAGGGACGCCCGAAGAAGATTGTGGATGAAGAAGTTGCCGCGCTGCTTGCGCCAATTGTCGAGGGCAATGAGACGCTCAGTGATGAGGAAATTGTTGATTCGATGATGACTCCCATGTGCCTCGAGGCCGTGCGTTGCCTCGAAGACGGTATCGCAACATCCGCCACTGACGTCGACCTGTCCCTGATCTACGGTATCGGCTTCCCGCCATTCCGCGGCGGTGCGCTGCACTACATCGACGACTTCGGTCTCGAAAAATTCGTGGCCAGGGCCGACGAGCTCGCGGCGGCAGCAGGCCCGCTGAAAGCCATGTACTTACCCACTGAAAAACTGCGCGAGATGGCCGCCAATGGCGACACGTTTTTCGGAACAGCAGCAAGCGGGAGAAAATAGATGAGCCTGAATCCGAGAGATGCGGTAATCGTAGATTTCGCACGTACCCCGATGGGACGATCCAAAAACGGATGTTTCCGCCATACTCGCGCGGACGACATGTCGGCGGCTTTGATAAACGGCCTGTTTGCGCGCAATTCCAAACTTGACCCTGCGGACGTCGAAGACGTGCTCTGGGGTTGCGTCAACCAGACTCTCGAGCAGGGTGTGAACGTTGCCCGGATGATCTCGTTGCTGTCAGTCATACCGCATGAGGTGCCGGCTCAGACGGTCAATCGCCTCTGCGGCTCGTCCATGTCAGCATTGCACAGTGCCGCACAGGCGATCATGACGGGTAACGGCGACATGTTCGTGGTTGGCGGCGTTGAACACCTGGGCCATATCGGCATGACCCATGGCATCGATATCAATCCCGCTTTGTCCAAGCATGCAGCTAAAGCCGCGGGCTCCATGGGCCTGACCGCCGAGTTGCTTGGCAAGATGCACGGCATCACGCGCGAGGCTCAGGATGAGTTCTCCGCCCGTTCGCACCAACGTGCCCACGCGGCAACCGTCGAGGGAAAGTTTGCCGAGGAAATCATCCCGATCGAAGGCCATGACGCCAATGATTTCAAAGTGCTGGTGGAACAGGACGAAACCATTCGTCCCGAAACTACCGTTGAGGGGCTTGCGCAACTTAAACCCGTTTTTGACCCTAAGAACGGAACAGTCACTGCGGGCAGTTCTTCGCAAGTAACGGACGGCGCATCCTGCATGATCGTCATGGCAGCTGAACGCGCGAAGGCGCTGGGCGTAGAACCGCTGGCGCGAATTCGCGCGATGGCCGTCGCCGGCGTTGATCCTTCAATCATGGGCTATGGGCCGGTGCCCTCAACGCACAAGGCGCTGAAACGCGCCGGGCTGAGCATGTCCGACATAGATCACGTGGAACTCAACGAGGCCTTTGCGGCACAGGCTTTGCCGGTTCTGAAGGACCTCAAGTTGCTGGACATCATGGATGAGAAGGTCAATCTGAACGGTGGCGCCATCGCGCTTGGTCATCCATTCGGTTGCTCCGGAGCACGCATCACTGGAACGCTGCTCAACGTCATGCGACAGAACGAAGGCACGCTTGGCGTTGCCACGATGTGTGTCGGACTCGGACAGGGGATTACGACGGTAATTGAGCGTCTCTAGTTGTCTCTTCAAGACTATAGTATGGTCTAAGATCGAATTGCGGCCTGCTGCATTGATAATTAAAAGCAATCAAAGCTGCATGCGGTTTGCGTACGAAAGGGAGAGACCTAAGTGGAAGTTATTCCTTTTGAGCTATATCTGATACCGGCGCTCCTCGCACCTGTTTTTCTGGCCTGGGGTGCAGACCGCTTCGTAGACGGAGCATCCGCCTTATCGTTCAACGTGGGCATGTCGCCTTTGTTGATAGGCGTCCTGGTGATGGGTTTCGGAACGTCGCTTCCTGAGCTGCTGGTCTCGCTGTTTTCATCCATTATGGGCAACTCTGGGCTCTCTCTGGGTAATGCTTACGGATCCAACATCGTTAACATCGGACTGGTCCTTGGCCTGGCCGCGGTCTTGAGCCCGGTAATTGTTAAGAGGCACGTGGTACGGCGGGAGTTGCCGTTACTGATACTGGCCACCGCAATTACGGCCTATTTTGTAATGGACTATGAATTGTCGCGCGGCGAAGGACTCATACTGCTTGCTTCGTTCCTGGTGCTGCTGATTTACCTTGTCCGGGCGTCCTCGGATGATCCGACTAAGCGGGAAGACTCCAGCCTGCAACGCAGACTCGAAAAGCGCACCATATCCCTTGGCAAGAGCATAAATTACCTGGTCATAGGGCTGGCTGTTATTTCGATTTGCTCTGTCGCATTGGTTTGGAGTGCAAGGGGCATCGTCACCAATCTGGGCATCAGTGAGCTGATCGTGGGCGTCGTATTGCTGGCGTTCGGAACCTCACTGCCCGAGCTGGTTGTAATCGTGGTTGCAGCCAAGCGCGGTGAACACGAGCTTGCCCTCGGTAATGTAATCGGCTCGAACCTGTTTAATACCCTGGCTGTAGTCGGCACCGCCGGCCTCATCGCGCCGACTGTGTTTGACGCTGAATTGGTCACTCGAGACCTGGCTGTGATGTTTACGTTCACCGCAGCGCTTGTGGTGATGGCCTACGGATGGGGTCGCCGCACGGGTGTTATCAATAAACTGGAAGGCGGTGTGCTGTTATTGGCGGTCGCCGGTTATTTCACCTACCTCGTCTACTCGACTGCCATTTTCGCCTGATAACGGTCGGGCACAGCTGCAATGCGGCTGTGCCTGATGACATCACCGCGCTTGCCGGCGCCTTGATAACGCCCCGCCATCATGCGGTAGCCAGACTATTCCGCGTCGCCAGCCGATACAGCAATACGGCCACGCCAGCGAGCATCAGCAGTCCCAGCCAGCCCCCGAAGTGCCAGGCCTCTCCAAGACGCAGCACGTCCGCCGAGCCTGTCGCGACAATAGGAATCGCGATGAAAATACCCATCAGCGCCTCGCCCGTAATGAGGCCGGCCGAAAAGAGAACGCCTTTCTGGTGAATTTTTTCGACATCCCTTTCCGGGTCCTGAGTACGCACGTGGCGCTCGACAAGGTGTGCCAGCAAGCCACCGGCAAAAATTGGAACACTCAGTTCAACCGGCAGGTAAATTCCCACGGCACAGGCGAGAACCGGCGTCCTGAAACTCGCGCCGCGCTTCTTCTGAATCTCGTCGATAATGATAATGACTGCGCCAAGGGCGGCCCCAATGCCAATCATGTTCCACGGCAGCTCGCCACCAAAAATTCCATTGGCGACGGATGCCATCAGATTTGCCTGGGGCGCCAGTAGCGGATTCGGGTGCGCTTCCGTCGGAACACCGATGCCATAAGCTTGCGCCAGGAGACTAAGTACAGGCGCCATCACGAACGCACTCGATACCCCGCCAACCGCCAGCATCAACTGCTGTTTCCACGGGGTGGCTCCGATCAGGTAGCCGCACTTAAGATCCTGCAAGTTATCGCCACCGATGCACGCCGCACAACAGACCACCGCGCCGATCATGATCGTTGCTACCGCACCAATCGGTGAATCCCTTCCCAGCAGGAAGGCCAGTACCAGAGCGGCAAACAGGATAGTTGCTATCGTCAGACCCGAGACCGGGTTGTTGGAAGAGCCGACTATGCCCGCCATATACGCCGAGACGGATACGAACAGAAAACCCGTAACGATCATGATAATCGTCATCGGGATACTAACCGACCATTGACTCACGATTGCCTGGTAGAGGATCATCAGTGGCAACACAAACAAGACCAGGCCGATCACAATCAGGCGCATGGGAATATCCCGCTCGGTTGCGGGGATGGCCACTGCATCGCTGTTCCGTTCCGCATGCAGACCGCTGCGAATTCCGGACAACAGTGAGCTTCGCAGCGAAAACAACGTCCAGATGCCACCAATCAACATGGCGCCCACGCCGAGATAACGAATCTGCGACGACCAGATTGCGTAGGCGGCATCTTCCGCGCCGGCGCCAGCAAGTTCCACACTGAGCACAGGGTCGGCCGCGAGAAAGTAGGTCGAGTAAATCGGAATGGCGATGTTCCATGCCATCATGCCGCCCGCCAGCATGACTATGCCGATATTCAAACCGACGATGTAACCAACACCGAACAATGCCGGCGACAGGTTCGTGCCGTAGTAGCCGATCGTCTTGTCAAACCATGCTGACACCGAAGCCGTATCGGGAATCACGCGCAGACCGCTGGTGGCCGCAAGCTTCATAAGCCCGCCGATACCGGCTGCACCAGCAAGCACTTTCAAGCCGCTGCCCGGATTCTCTCCTGTCCGCAAAACTTCGGCTGCCGCTTTACCTTCGGGAAATGCGAGCCCCTGCTCTACGATTAATGAGCGTCGTAAGGGAACCGAGAAAAAGACACCCAGCAATCCGCCAAGTCCCGCAATGGCCAGCACCCAGGAAAAACGAAAATCATCCCAGTAGCCCAGGATGATGAGTGCCGGCATCGTGAATATCACGCCGGTCGCTATGGCGGTTCCAGCGGAAGCGCCGGTCGCGACAATGTTGTTCTCGAGTATGTGGCCACCACCCATCAGTCTGAGAATCGCCATCGACACAACGGCCGCTGGAATCGCCGAAGCAATAGTCATGCCTGCAAACAAACCGAGGTAGGCGTTGGCTGCCGCGAGTATGACCCCGAGAACAATAGCGAGAATGATGGCACGCGGAGTGAGTTCTGGCGGGGCTGGATGGCTCATGGGCTTATCCTTGTTATTGGCGGCCGAAATCAGCCCGCATGATAATGCTTGCCCGATACAGGAGTCGAGCTACCTTTGTGTCTTTCCGCTAGAACTGCGAGAAGACAAAAACCACGACCACGTCGGTTTTTTTGCCTGTCAACCGTATAGTAGTATTACGCTGACTTTTGTACAGAGGTAACACCATGAATTTCAGAAGGTCACGAGGGATTTTCGTTCGGATCCTGTCGATCGCTTTGGTCACAGCCGGCTTCACGCAGGCATCGTGGGCTGGAATGGTAGGAACGGATTACATTGTCGAAGCTAATGCGCGTGAAGCAAGCCTCGCCAGGGTGGAAGCCCTGCTTGCAAGCGATGATGTTGCAACACAATTACAGAGCCTCGGCGTTGACAAAGCGGTGATCCAGGATCGCCTGCAAGGACTCACAAATACAGAGCTCGCAAGTCTCGCCGGACAGATCGATCAGCAGGTTGCCGGTGGTGACGCACTCGCACTAATCGGTGCGGTATTCCTCGTGCTGCTAATACTCGAACTGGTCGGTGTTACTGACATATTCAAGAGTATCTAGTGCGTGGCGGAATGACGCGAGTCGTAAATCGCGACAACAAGGGCTGGCTGCTGCCGGCCCTTTTTATTTGGCTTGCCGGTTGCGCAGGCATCCCGGAGCAAGTCCGGGATCTTCCAGATCCGAGTGTTGCCGTTGAGCTTGTCGACACTCCTTTTTTCGCCCAGGAACGTTACCAATGCGGACCGGCTGCGCTTGCCACCGTACTCACTGCAAGCGGCGTGCCTGTAAAACTCGACGACCTTGTCGACAAGGTCTACATCCCGGCTCGTGAGGGTTCAATACAGGTTGAGATGCTCGCGGCCACCCGGACCTCCGGTCGATTGCCCTACTTACTGAACGGATCTTTGGCGGCGATTGTGAGTGAACTGCAGGCGGGTCGCCCTGTCGTCGTCCTGCAAAACCTGGGCGTGTCAATGATTCCACGCTGGCATTACGCGGTCGTCGTCGGCGTCGATGCAGCC
>CALDZH010000155.1 GCA_937944275.1 uncultured Woeseiaceae bacterium | reverse complement strand
ATAGCCCGGCCTGACAATCGTCGCTGTGAGGCCATCCTGAATTTCAACGACTCCGCTTTCATCAGGCTGCGGACAGGCGACATCAACCGTAGTCGCCGACTGCTCCTCGACAGCGGACTCCTCCTCCTTCTGACCGCATGCAGTGACCAGAACTGCGACACCCAGTGCCAGGTATAACTTGCCCTTTATCATTCGTTTTTGTCCTCGAAGTCCAGTGATGCTGAATTGATGCAGTATCGCAGACCGGTTGGTTGCGGGCCATCTTCGAAAACGTGCCCCAGGTGAGCATCGCAGGCCGCACACACTACCTCGACCCTTGCCATGCCATGCGATTCATCTGTTTTCGTCCGCACAGAGTCTCCAGCCAACGGCAACCAGAAACTTGGCCAACCCGAGCCCGAGTCATACTTGTTCTCCGAGCTGAAGAGCGGCGTATCGCAACAAACGCATCGATACGTGCCATCTGCCTTGTGGTCGACAAATTTTCCGGTAAACGGTCGCTCCGTCGCCGAGCACTGTGTGACCTGGAATTGCTCCGGACTGAGCCGGCCACGCAGGCCTTTGTCGTCCCGGTTACTCATCCGTCGCACCTGATTCGATATCGAGCAACAGCTTGTTCATACGGTGTACATATTCGGCAGGGTTCTCCAGCTGCGAGCCCTCGGCAAGTAGCGCATGGTCCAGCAAGATATGTGACAACTCACCAAAACGATCATCTTCAGACTCTGCCGATAAACGTCCAACCAGAGGATGATCCACGTTGATTTCCAGAATCGGCTTCGATTCCGGGATTTCCTGCCCGCTCGCTTCCAGCATGCGGCGCAGTTGCGGATTCAAATCGTCATCACCCGCGACCACACAGGCCGGCGAGTTTACGAGACGCCGACTGACATTAACAGCCTCAACGCGATCGCGCAGGGCCCGTTTGACCTTCTTGAGTAATGCCTTGTGCTCCTTGTTCATCGCATCCTGGCTGACGGAGCCGTCGCCGTCAGGCAGGTCCAGGGCCGAGCGGCCTATGTCAACGAGCGCCTTGCCTTCGTACTCGCCAAGTCCATCGACCAGCCAGGGGTCAATACGGTCGGTCAGCAACAACACTTCGATACCGCGTTCACGCAGTTGCTCGAGGTGCGGGCTCGCAAGCGCTGTAGCGTAGTTTTCGGCGAGAATGTAATAGATCTTGTCCTGGTCGTCTTTCGCCCGGCCGATATAGTCGTCAAGCGACTGATCCTGAGCTTCGCTGCCCGAGTGAGTCGATGCAAAGCGCAGCAGTTTTGCGAGCTTCTCTTTGTTCGCGAAATCCTCGACGACACCCTCTTTGAGTACCTGGCCGAATTCTCCCCAGAACCTGGCGTAGTCATCACCCTTCGCCAGTTTGCCCAGCATGTCGAGCACGCGTTTTGTCAGCGCACTGCGCATCGCGGTGAGTTCGGGGTTTTGCTGCAGAAGTTCTCGGGAGACGTTCAGGGGCAAGTCAGAAGAATCGACAACACCTTTTACGAATCGCAAGTAAAGAGGAAGAAACTGCTCCGCATCGTCCATGATGAAGACGCGTTGCACGTACAGTTTCAGGCCGCGCGGCGCCTCGCGATTCCAGAGGTCGAACGGCGCGGCCGACGGAATATACAGGAGGCTCGTATACTCGCGCTTGCCCTCCACCCGGTTGTGGCTCCACGTTAACGGATCAGTGAAATCGTGGGAAAGGTACTTGTAGAATTCCTTATATTCGTCCTCCGACACGTCAGTCCGTGAGCGCGTCCACAGCGCTGTTGCCGAATTGACGATCTTGGTCTCTTCTTCTCCCGCGGTATGCAGGGAAACCTTGAACCCGATGTGGTCGGAGTACTTTCGAATGAGCGATTCAATTCGATATGGCTCGGCAAATTCTGCCTCATCTTCCTTCAGATGCAATGTAACGCGCGTGCCGCGCTCTTCGAGTTCGATGTCCTCAATGGTGAATTCTCCCTGTCCATCGGACTCCCAGCGTACGGCCTGATCGGCACCCGCGCGGCGCGTATCAACTGTCACTTTGTCAGCAACAATGAACGCGGAATAGAAACCGACACCGAATTGCCCGATCAGCTGTGCGTCGTGCTGTTGATCGCCGGTCATTTGCTCCAGGAATTCGGCCGTGCCCGAGCGAGCGATGGTGCCGAGGTTGTCGATAAGCTCCTCGCGAGACATGCCGATTCCGTTGTCCGTCACAGACAGCAGGCGCTTTTCCTTATCGACGTTAATGTGAATCGCCAACTCGTCTTCGCCGAGCAATTCAGGTTGCGCCAGCGCCTCGAAGCGGAGCTTGTCTGCCGCATCGGACGCATTCGAGATCAGCTCACGAAGGAATATTTCCTTATTACTGTAAAGAGAGTGAATCATCAGCTTTAACAGCTGACGTACCTCGGTTTGAAACCCTAACGTCTCGCGCTTGTCGCCCACGCCGAATATCTCCTGTCCAAAGGCAGACACCATAGGGGCTGGACGGCTAATTTCAAGCCCGGAATCGGATCAGGGTCAGTTATTCAGGCGACGGATGCCCATTTTTTCGACGGAACGGTCACGGACCGGTACAGCAGGATCACAAAGAGCATCGTGGAAGTTGCCAGTGCAATTGGTGGATGCAATAGCGCAAGCCCGATAGCAGCGGCCGCAACAGCGGAAATCATGGCAATTGAGAACAACCTTAGCAAGGTCCTGCGCAGCCTCTCCCAGACGAGTCCGGCTGCACCGTAGAGATCATCAAACTCATCAAAGTACTGAAGCAGGAATTCCATGTCGGTTGTTACCTGACGATGGTCAGAACGGTTGCTGCGCTTTCAGTGTCATCGCCTGCAGTATCCGTTTCATTCAGTGCAGCATTGTTCGACTCTTTGGCATACGTGATTGCACGATGAAAAAGCTCCCAGCGCTGGCGTGCCGATTCGTTCTTGAATGTCTCGCTCGGAAAATCCGTTTTCTCGTTTTTGTTTGACATACTTTTGGGCATTGATCGTCTTCAGTAATTGCGACTATAGGACCGCCAATTAGCCTGAGCCGTGAGGCAGTTCACAGCTTCCTCTACAAATACTTAACGAACGCTAAAAATGCCTGAAAACCCGACGCAGTTCCGCATTTCCTGGCGCCCTGGATCACAGTTCCCTGACCACGCGTTTACTTGACCCTGAAAACAACAACGCCGGCGATTGCCGGCGTTGATTAACAAAATTCATGTGGATGTCAGTCCTTCTCATCATTGGACTCTTTCGTCCAATTACGGCGAACCTGATCCGTCCAGTTCCGATAGCCTCTCCAGGTATACAGCGACGGATCGATACTCGAACGGCGATCGCGGGGCACCGGTGCTTTCGATATCCAACGGCGATATTGCTGCCAGCCATCGGCATCATTGGCTGCTGGTTCGTTGACGGGAACCGTCGTGTCTTTTACCTTCGGCTCCTGCTCAGCATTCGCACCGAATCCCTGGTTCCACTTCATGTGTTTACTTTCTGGCATTGGTTTGCTCAGTCATTCCCTATGAGCAAATACTAAGCATGGAACCTGATGAATCACAGGAACTGCATCACAGATGCTGGTTCCTTTTTTTCCTTTAAAAACAGAGTATTAACTTACCTTTTTACTTAATCACGTAACACGGTTCGTAATCTCCGCGTGAAATCTTCATACGATGCTGGGCAACGAAGCCACTCAGCAATTCGTCCATCAGACCCATGATTCGCTCCGAACCATTGATTTCGAACGGCCCTTTTCGCTCGATGATTTCAGCCGTGTCTTCACGCACGTTGCCCGAAACGATGCCTGAAAATGCCCTGCGCAAATTCGCAGCAAGCTTATGTGTGGGAAGCCCTTCATTTATAACAAGATCGCGCATTGCTTCATGCGTTGCGACAAACGGTTGCTGAAACTCATGGTCGATTGTCAGGCTCCAGTTGAAATAGTAGGCGTCTCCGTGCCTCTTACGAAACTGCAGCACTTCTTGCAGACCCTGCTTCATCTGGCGAGCAACCTCGCGCGGGTTGTCGATGATGATTTCGTAACGGCGCTGGGCATCGGCCCCGAGCGTTGCCCGGACGAATTCATCGATTTGCCGGAAATAGGGCTCTGCCGACTCCGGGCCGGTCATGATCATCGGAAAAGGCTGATTTTCATTGTCCGGATGCAGAAGCACACCAAGCAAGTACAGGATTTCCTCTGTGGTCCCAACTCCACCCGGAAACACGATAATGCCATGCCCTGTGCGTACGAAGGCTTCAAGGCGTTTTTCCATGTCGGGCATGATAACCAGTGCGTTTACGATCGGGTTCGGCGATTCGGCGGCGATGATGCCGGGCTCCGTGATACCAACGTAGCGGCTGCCACGAATGCGCTGCTTGGCATGGCCGATCGTGGCGCCCTTCATCGGGCCTTTCATCGCGCCCGGACCGCAGCCGGTACAGACATCGAGGCCCCGCAACCCGAGCTCATACCCGACCTGCTTGGAATAATCGTATTCCTCGCGGCTTATCGCGTGCCCCCCCCAGCAAACTGCCATATTGACGCTCGCCGGAAGCGTCAGTAGTCGGGCATTACGGACAATGTGAAATACCGCGTTGGTTATGCCATCCGACGTCAACAGATCGAAACGACCACTGTCAAGAATCTCGTTTCGCGTGAAAACGATGTCCCGGAGCACCGCCGACAAAAGTTCTCGCGTACCACGAATCATCTTGCCATCGACAAATGCATTAGCTGGCGCATTCTTCAGGGACACCTTGAGGCCGCGATCCTGGCGAATAAAGCCAACCTCGAAATCGC
Source organism: uncultured Woeseiaceae bacterium (assembly GCA_937944275.1). GTDB lineage: Bacteria > Pseudomonadota > Gammaproteobacteria > Steroidobacterales > Woeseiaceae > UBA1847. The sequence continues at coordinate 9,582 of CALDZH010000155.1, read as the reverse complement.
GATACATCCTGAGCAAAGCACGCGCATCGTCCGAGTGGCTGTCCGCATTCAGTACGGCCAGCATGCAGCGGCGCAAAAGCGGATACAGTCCACCGGACCCACTGCTCTGCAGCTGATCGACTTCAAATCGTGACAGAACTTCGAGGCTGCCCTCAGGCCAGACCTCGGCATCAATGAACTCGCGGTTCATTCAGGGCCGGATTTCGATAGGCGTGTTCTCGCCAGTCATGAGCCAGATATCGATCATGTCGGAGTTGGACACGGCGATGCAGCCATTGGTCCAATCCTGGGTCCGATAGTAGGTTTCCGACCGAGTCGGAACATTGGGTTGCCCGTGAATCATGATCGCGCCACCCGGGTTCACGCCCAGCTCACCGGCCTCGCGTCGATCGCCTGCATCAGGATAAGAGACGCGAATCGACAGGAAGAAATCGCTATTCGGATTGCGCGCGTCAAGGTAGTACTTGCCTTCAGGCGTCTTGAAATCGCCTTCACGTTTCTTGTCCCCGACAGGCCGAATGCCCAGGGCGATCTTGTATGTCCTGAATGCCTTGCCACCCTGGATGAGGTGCAGCTGGCGCGCTCCTTTTTCGATGACAACTTCGTCAGCCACAGGAAACTCGCTAGCCTGCATCAGGCCCGGCAGGAGCAGAGATATCAGTGCGACCGCAAGAGATTTCATGACGGCAAGCCTAGCAAAACTCGGATGTTTGAAAAAAGGACTAATTCACACTACACGTTACGGCCGGCGATCCAGCCGATCGCAAAACCGATGCCACCGGCTACCAGTGTATAAGCCGGCAGGTAGCGAAAAACCCGGTCCGGGTACTCCGCATCGCTGAACATGTCGTTCAGGTTGATCGAATACGCATAGTGCAGGTACGTATTCAACCCCAAGGCAGGAATCGCGAACCCCAGCGTGCCGAGCGGCATCCGCATGCCCCCGCCGGACCAGCGCCCTCCACCACGATGCAAGGTCAGCAAGGACAGGCCAAGCAGCACGGCGAGCGGCAGGAGATTGCGTAGCAACCACGGGCCGCCTTCCTGCACGTCACCAAACCAGAATGCCGCGGCGACCGCCAGCAGGAGAACCGGAAGAAAGCGCACTGCGAGGTATTTGTGGCGCGGATCCATCAGGTATTGCCAGCAGCCGTCAGAATCGGGATTTGTACTTTCGTGCCCGGCTGCACGTTGTGCATGTCGAGTTCCGGGTTGTACTGGCGAAACAGCCAGACCGGAACATCGTATTTGCGCAACGTAATAACCCAGATCGATTCCCCTCGTTTAATGACGTGCTCGACTACATCGCTGATAACGTGCCTGCGAAAGAAGCTGTCCTGCTGCGTACGATGATAAGCAATGCGCCGCTCTTCAAATGCCTTGGCGTTCACGGTGCCGAGATCCAGTCGAATTCGCTGGCCAACATCCACTGGCGCCCTGAACGCCAGGCCGTTCAAATCACGCAGGCGCTGCGTCTTGATCTCCAGCCAGTCACCGTAGTGCCCGAGCGTCTCGAGCGGCTGAACCTCAATTGTGCCGTCGGATGCAACAGAATAGTCGCTCGGGTCAGATAGCAACGCTGTCTGGGCAGGAAGCGGCGAAGGGCTGGCAAGCTCATCTGCCATCGCGGCAGGCTCCATTTCTTCAACTTCTGGCTGCGGCTCGGCAGTCGAGACGGCCGCTACGATCACGGGCTCGATGGCAGGCGGCTCCGCGGCGGCAGGCTCCGCCGTGGCAGCGGGCAGTGGGCCAGCGGCAGGCAGGCGCAAGCGTTGCCCCGCACGAATACGATGGCTGCTGTTCAGCTGGTTTAACGCGACCAGCGTAGAAACGCGCGTATCGTAGGTCTCGGCAATTTGCGACAACGTGTCGCCACGAGCTACCGTGTGGAACATGTCCGGCAGCTGCTTCGAAAATGTTGCTGTGTCGGGTAAACCCGCGACCAGCGCATCAAGAGAACCATTCACGGACGCTGCGGGCAGCCGGAGTTCATAGTCTTTGGGCAGGTACTTGCTGCCCTGCCATACAGTAGCCTGCAATCCAGGATTGTGTTTAGCAATGTCCTTTTGAGAAACCGTGAGCCCATCGCTCAGTCCATCCACCGATACGTAAGTCGGCAATTTGACGGTTGCATAGACGGTTGGTTTTTCGGGTACTACGTCAGGAAAGTACGTTGCGACATCCTGGTCCACTTTCCTGGCCGCAAGAAACGCCACGTAGAAATTACGTGACGCGAAGCCGAAGGTTCTGCCGTTGTATTCTCGGAGAATGTCAACATACGCCGTATCGCCAAATTGCCGCATAGCACGCCGCACTCCGGCGAGACCGTGGTTATAGGCCGTGATCGCCATGGGCCAGTTGCCCGTGATCGAGTAATTGTATGCAAGCAAGCGGCCGGCGGCGCGCGTCGACGCAAAGGGATCATTGCGTTCATCAACAACATGGTCGACGCGCATGTAGCGGCGCCCCGTACTGCGCGTAAATTGCCAGATCCCCGATGCGCCGACATGCGATCGCGCATCGGGATTGTACGACGATTCGACATGCGGCAGAGCCGCTAAGTCTGTTGGTACGCCGAGTGCCGTGAATTGCTCGTTGATGTAATCTCGCCAGCGCCCCGCACGCTCAAGTCCCTCTTTGAAACGGTCGCGAAGTCCGTGCTGGTAGCGAATACGCTTCACGGCCGCGGAAAGCGTTTCATTCGAAACGTCATCTGGCCACAGAGATAATACACGCGCTTCTTCCGCACTCAGGTTCTCGCGCTTGCCCGATGCAAGTGTGCGCAGGACACCTTGAAGCTGCTCGCGCCGCTTGTCGACCCGTCGGTTTCGTTCACGCCGCGATGTCTTCTCGGGCATATCAAGCCGGTCATAGACGACGTCCAGGTTCCGATTGTCATGCAGCACGCCCTCGTCGACCGAATACTGCGTGAATATCGACACCCAGAAATCGACATCGGGCTGCAGTTCCGGCGGCTGAGGAAATAAATCGCTGGCGCTGACGATCTTCGTCAGGAAAAGTGTTGCAACCAGCAGGAAACAACGAATACTTGTCATTTGAGTTAGTTCAGGTTTCAATCGCAAACTATTGAATGGTTCATGGAAATTCTCGGCATTGTGCCGTATTTTTAAGAAATATATGAGCGCACTTTGCCATCAAACTTTTTTGCCCCTGCGCATTGGCCCGTTTCTGGCCTGCTTTTGCCTGTTTGTGAGCCCACATATCGCGCTGGCCGGAGAAACGGCGGTCGAGCCGTCCGGCAGCGGCGTGGACATGCTCCAGGATTCGACCGACGAGGACGACGCTCGTTCCAGTGAAACATCGGCTGCTGCCGAGAAACTCGTCGATGCGGTGCCGGCTCACGAACATGATGTGCCATTGGCGGACGCTGTCACCACCGCAGAAGGCCTGGCTGAACCGCTGCAGTTACTGGGTTCTGAAATAGCGCCCGGATCGTCGCAGCGTCTGGCCTGGTCGGCAACCGAACTGTTTGAAGGCGTGCCCGTTTCAACACCCGTACTGGTCGTCAATGGCAGGCAGCCCGGGCCAATTCTTTGCCTTACCGCGGCCGTCCATGGCGACGAACTCAATGGTATTGAGATGGTACGTCGAGTGCTGCATGACATTGATCCGGACAAGTTGTCGGGCGCAGTCATCGGTGTACCAATCGTCAACGTGCAGGGTTTCCGCCGCGGGTCGCGCTACCTGCCAGATCGCCGCGACCTGAACCGATATTTCCCAGGTAACCCCAGTGGAAGCGCCGCCGCACGCATAGCATACGCCTTGTTCACTAATGTGATCGCGCACTGCGACGCGCTCGTAGACCTGCACACGGGTTCATTTGAACGCGCCAACCTTCCACAAATTCGAGCCGATCTCAGGAATCCGGACGTCGTCACTCTGACCCTCGGTTTTGGCTCGATGGTTGTCCTGCATAGCGAACCGACGGTCGGTACCCTCCGCTACGCAGCCACGTCGGCGGGGATTCCGGCGGTGACCGTAGAAGCCGGTGGCCCGTCGCAGCTTGAGCTGGCTGAGGTCAAACATGGCGTCAAAGGCCTCGAAACCCTGTTGACGACATTGGACATGGTGAAAAAGATGCGCTTGTGGGGCGACCCCGAGCCTGTCTATTACCGTTCGTCCTGGGTGCGCGCCGACAACGGCGGCATCCTGCTCGCCGATGTCAGTCTCGGCAGTACGGTCCGTAAGGGCGACCTTCTCGGCACCATCACGGATCCGATGAGTAATGCGCGCAGCGAACTACGCTCTCCATTTTCCGGTCGCATCATCGGCATGGCGCGTAACCAGGTCGTCATGCCCGGGTTTGCCGCTTTCCATGTCGGCATCCAGGCCGACGATGTCGAAGCCATCGAGGGAGAGCAAGATCCGGCAGATCTCGCGCAAGAATCGCGCACTGGTGGTTACGTAGACGGCATGTCCGAGTAAACTGCCAGCTCATGGCGGGCAACACTTTTTCTGCATGAGCGAACGCAAACCCCTTTCAAGCTACTGGCAGCCAAAATACTGGCCTATCTGGATCGGTATGGCGCTACTGCGCCTTGTGTGCCTGTTGCCGCATCGCGCTGTACTTGCTACAGGTCGCGTCATCGGACGAATTGCGCACGCGACGGGCGGCACACGTCGCGCCATCGTGCGACGCAACATCGAGCTGTGTTTTCCTGAAATGACGGCAGAGGAGCGCGATGCGCTTGCTTACGAGCATTTCAAAGCATTAGGCATCAGCCTCATGGAACTGGGGCTGGGACGCTGGGCCAGCACGCGCCACCTGCAGTCAATTACGCAACTCAATGGTGTCGAACACGTGCAAGATGCGCTCGCATCCGGCAAGGGTGTCATTTTACTGAGCGCTCACTTCACGACACTCGAGGTCATGGGCCGGGTGCTTGCGGCCGCTGTTCCGCCATTCGACGCCGTGTTTCGCAAGAATCGCAGCGAATTCATGACCGAGCTGCAACGCAGCGGCCGCGAAATTTCGGCCGCAAATACAATTGAGAAACGCGAGATCAAGAAGATGATCCGCAGCCTGCGCAATAACCGAGCTGTCTGGTACGCTCCGGACCAGAGTTACAACCGCAAAGGCGCCGAGGTCATTACATTTTTCGGCGTGCCATCAATGCACACGACTGCTACGTCGACGCTTGCGCGCCTCGGCAATGCGGTAGCCATACCCTTCTTCCCGATGCGCAACGCTGACGGTACTTATACAAACACCCTGTATCCACCGCTCGAAGATGTGCCCAGCAAAGACGTGGTCGCGGACACCAAAAAATATGTCGCTCTTCTCGAGAACCACGTAAGAAAGTGCCCCGAGCAGTACTTCTGGATACACCGAAAATTCAAGGACCTGCCGGACGGCTATCCCGACTATTATTCCGATCTCGACGCATTGAAATAACCCTCCAGCAACTGCTCCCAATTCGCCGAACGAAAATGCAGTCTTGGATCCAGCCCTAATATCTTTTGCAGTGACCGGTGCAGGCGGCTCAATGTTTCCTGTTGCCATGGTCCGGGCGCCTTTAGTGCACCCTTATCGAAATCGAGCATCCACACGAGGTCATCTGTATCGATCTGGATGTTATAAGCGTTCATGTCGGCATGGTATACGCCTGCCGCGTGAAACTCGTGGATAGCTGCACCCACCGATTGCCAGAACGCCTCATCGGGATTGTTGTCCGCAATGTACTGCGACAACGGCACGATGCCGGGCACTCGTACCGTGATGAGGTCCGCCGTGTAGAAAGTACCGCGTTGCACGTAGCGAGCCGCGGCTGGTCTTGGTACTCGCATGTTGTTCGAGGCCAGCTTGTCGAGCAAACGCCACTCCATGAACGAGCGCGTTTTGTCCGCGCCGGAGAATATATAGGTATCCTTGACGAGCTTGCCAACGAGGCCGCCCCGCTCATAGTGCCGCAGCACAAACTGCCGCGGAACATTGCCGACGAACATCGTGTTGCCACGACCCCCGGAACGCAGGGAACCCGTCAGCAATTCGGCATGCAACCAGCCACTCGGCGTGAACCGCTCATCCGATATCTGGTTGATAACGGACTTATCGTATAGGATGGCGCCGGTCGCGGTCTTCTCGACAATTTCGGTCAACGGACCCTTTCCCAAAACACTTGCGTGCATGGATATTGCCTGATTTGAACCTGCAATCGAAGCCCGAGCACATTTGTGTCTTGCGCCTCTCGGCAATCGGCGACACGTGCCACGCGCTTGCCGTTATCCGCCGCATGCAGGACAACTGGCCCGACGCACGCGTTACCTGGATTATCGGCAAGACAGAAGCCGGGCTCATGTCCGATATTCCGGACATCGAATTCATTATCTTCGACAAGTCTCGTGGCCGAGCCGCCTACAAGGATGTGCGCGCGGCTTTGCGCGGCAAACACTTCGATATTGCGCTGTGCATGCACGCATCAATGCGCGCCAATCTGCTGATTCGTTCGATTCCCGCGACTATCCGGCTTGGGTTTGACAAGTCTCGGGCAAAAGACTTTCAGTGGCTCTTTACCAATCGACGCATCGACGCAGCACATGGCGAACACGCCATGGAAGCCATGATGGCGTTCGCAACGACTATCGGTGCCAAACAGACTGATCTGCGCTGGAACATTCCATTGTCCGACAGTGACAAGGCGTTCGCCGCCTGCTATCGCAGCGGCGACAAGCCGCTGGTCGTGATCAGTCCATGCAGCAGTCAGCGCGCGCGCAACTACCGCAACTGGAGTATCGAGAACTATGCTGCAGTGATCGCCCATCTCGAGTCACACCATCGAACACGGGTGTTACTGACCGGCGGGCCATCCGACCTCGAAAAAGAATATGGTGATCGCCTCGCGGCAGGCAGCGATGCTGTGAATCTCGTCGGCCAATCATCACTCAAGCAGCTTGCGGCACTAATCTCTGCCGCTGACCTTGTGGTCTGCCCTGATTCAGGACCCGCTCACATGGCCACTGCCTTCGGCACAACAGCAATTGGGCTATATGCGACTTCAAACCCGCAACGAACGGGACCCTATTTGTCGCGAAAATACACAATAAATCGCTATCCTGACGCGATAAAGCGCTATCTTGGTAAGAATGACGCAGATCTCCGCTGGGGGCAACGGGTGCGGCACGCCAATGCAATGAGCCTGATCAAAGTAGAAGATGTCGTCCACAATATCGACATTTTCTTCGATGATCGAGAACTTTAGCCGCTTTTTAAAAGTATTTTCTGCAAGATAAGGTCAGGCTTGAGATCTTTCAGGCACCTCAGGTGACCCAGCGGGCACTCGCGCTCATAGCATGGGCTGCATTCCAGACCCAATCGATGAATATCGCGGCTTTTCGTGAGCGGAGGCGTGAATTTCGGCGAAGATGACCCATAAATACCATGAACATGCGCCCCGGTTGCGGCGGCAATATGCATGAGTCCGGAGTCATTCGAGACGGCTTGTTCGCAGGCGGCCAGGAGGTCGACGACATCCTCGAGCGAGGTCTTGCCACATAGGTTCAGAGCCTTGCTACCGCCGGCTATGGCGTCACCAGCGACGGCGTCCTTTTTGGACCCCAGGACCCAGACGGCAAATCCCTCCCGATCGAGGCTGGCAGCGAGGTCGGCAAAGTATTCATGCGGCCAGCATTTCGCGGGCCCATATTCGGCACCGGGCATCATGGCCACGATGCGGCGATCAGTCTCGACACCGAGTTCGCGCATAGCCTTCTGTTGGTTGTCTTTCGATACCGCCAGTTCGGGATACGGCAGGACATCAGGCAATATCTCGTCATTGTCCAGTCCGAGCGCAACAAAACGTTTAACGGTCTGGTCCAGCACTTCAGGGTCGAATCGACGCATGTCATTAATGACACCGAAACGCATTTCACCGCGGAATCCGGTACGTACAGAAACCTTCGCAAACCAGGGTATGAGCGCTGATTTATATGACCGTGGCAAGACGATTGCACGATCGTAGCGCGTATTTCGAAGTTCCTTTCCAATGCGCCGCCTGGTGCCGAGCCCGACTTCGCCGTGCGCCGTCGCGGATGCGATAGCGGTTCTGATCTCGGGCATGCGCGCCAAGATCGGCAAAGACCATTCAGGAGCAAGCACGTCGAGTTCGCGCGCGGGTTCACGACGTTTGAGGACCTTGAACAAGGACTGGGCCATGACCATGTCACCGACCCAGGACGGTCCGACGATCAGTGTTGCTGCGGTCCGCAAAGCTGGTCCAGGTAGGCTGGTACGCCGTCCTCAACGGGTCGGAAAGTCACATCACAACCGCACTGACGAAGTTGCGTCAGATCCGCCTGCGTATAGCTCTGGTACGCGCCTTTGAGATGATCAGGAAACGGGATGTAGCGAATCTTGCCCTTATCGTGCCACTTGATGACGGCATTGGCGACATCATTGAAACTCTGAGCTGCGCCGGACCCCGTATTGTAAATACCAGAGACGCCGGGGTTATCGAGGAACCACAGGTTGACGTTGCATACGTCGTCTACGTAAACGAAGTCGCGCAACTGTTCGCCGTTGCCGTAGCCGTCCGTGCCTTCGAACAGGCGGGCCTCGCCGTCGTCCAGAACCTGGTTGTTAAAGTGAAAGGCGACACTGGCCATCGAGCCTTTGTGCTGCTCGCGCGGCCCGTAGACATTGAAATAGCGCAAGCCGACAACCTGGCTCGCGGGGTTCGCGGCAACCCGGCGAACGTAGCGATCGAATTGCAGCTTCGAGTAGCCGTACACATTGAGCGGGCCCTCGAACAGCGGGTCCTCGACGAATTCCGTCGAGCTGCCATAGACCGCTGCCGACGATGCGTAAATATATGGCGTCTTGTGATCCAGGCAGTGATGCAGGAGGCTTTGCGAATAGCCGTAGTTGTTTTTCATCATGTAGCGGCCATCCCACTCGGTCGTCGCCGAGCAGGCACCCTCATGAAAGATCGCCTTGATGCCATCGGCAAAGGCCGCGTCGGTCGCCAGCCGCTTGAGAAAGTCGTCTTTGTCCAGGTAGTCGGCAATGCAAAAGTCCGCAATATTGACGAACTTGTGACCGTCCTCGAGATCATCGACCACGACGACATCGTGCCCGCGATCAATCAGCGCCTGGACGAGGTTACTGCCAATAAAGCCGGCACCGCCGGTTACGATATGCATTTGCTACTCCGCACTGCTCAGCATCAGGTATTGCGCCCCGCAATACGGGCACTTCGCCTCGCCGGTTTCCTCGATCGGGATATACACCTTGGGATGCGAATTCCACAGGTACATACCGGGCATGGGACAGCTGAGCGGCAGATCGCCGCGGCGCACGCCATACTTGTTCTGGGCGTTAGCCGGAATCAGGTTTTGGTCAACGGTTCCCGCTCTGGATGCCACGTCGCTCCCTCGTCTCGTACAGATAGCTGGACGCGAATTATAAGCTCAACCCAGCCAGTCGTCCCATGTTTTGACCACAAACGCCTGCTGCTCGACAAACTCGTCGACGGGTACCAACGGTGGCCGGTCGTCCAGAACCAGGTGGTGCTGGCGCAATCGATAGTCGCGGTACGCATCCTGCAGCGCATCGCCGACCGCCTG
>CALDZH010000154.1 GCA_937944275.1 uncultured Woeseiaceae bacterium | reverse complement strand
TGTCAGCCATGCAGACAGTGGCGTGCCGGTCGGTAGCATCAATTCAGAATCAGGGCGCGGAAACAGGACTTGGACGATTTTCGAATTTGGCCAGCAAGTCACCAATCTGCTTACGCATCTCCCTGCGATCCACGATCATGTCGATTGCACCGTGATCCAGCAGGAACTCGCTGCGCTGAAACCCTTCTGGCAGGCGTTCGCGAACCGTCTGCTCGATGACACGCGGCCCGGCGAAACCAATCAGCGCACCCGGCTCCCCGATATTGACGTCGCCAAGCATCGCGAGGCTGGCGGATACTCCGCCGGTTGTCGGGTCCGTCAGCACCGATATGTACGGAACGCCCCTGGCGCCAAGATTCGCCAGCGCGGCAGATGTTTTGGCCATTTGTAGCAGCGAAAACAATGCCTCCTGCATGCGGGCGCCACCACTAGCCGCGAAACAGATCAGCGGCATTTGGTTCTCGGCCGCGTAGTTCGCAGCGCGGGCAAAACGCTCACCGACCACGGAGCCCATTGAGCCGCCCATGAATGCAAACTCGAATGCGCATGCTACGACAGCACGACTGAAAAGCGTGCCTTTGACAGCCACCAGGGCATCTTTCTCACCGGTCTTTTTCTGCGCCTGGATGAGGCGGTCCCGGTAGCGCTTGCTATCCCGAAACTTCAGAGGATCCTGCGGCTCCAGCCCACCTGCAAGTTCTTCGAGGGAATCGGGATCGAGGAAGAAGCCGAGTCGCTTGCGCGCGCCAATGCGCATGTGGAAATCGCATTTCGGGCATACATGCAGGTTGCGCTCGAGTTCGTTTCGATACAATTGCGCATCGCACGTCGGGCACTTGATCCACACGCCTTCCGGCACCGACTTGGTACGATTCTCGGTGCTAATGCGCGATGGCATCAATTTTTCAAACCAGCTCATACCAGAATCATATCCATATCGCCCTGGAACAGCCAGCCACAGGAACGCCAAAGGCATCAGGATATTTGACCCCGACCAGCGTCAGTCCGTGCGGCGGCGCCGTAATCCCCCCTTTCTTGCGATCACGGCTCTCGAGTACGTCACCAATCCAATCAACGCTGTGTTCCCCCAACCCAACTGCAACCAGCGTTCCAACGATGTTACGAACCATGTTCATCAGGAATGCATTGGCCGTAACGTCAATCCTCAGCCAGTCGTCGGTGCGACTGATGCTCAGGTCGGTAATCGCTCGCACCGCGGTATTCGCCTGGCAGGCGGCTGCCCGAAACGCCGAAAAATCATGCTCACCGAGGAGTAATTGCGCGGCCGCTTGCATGGGTGTCTCATCCAGCGGCTCATAAACCCACCAGGCCCGCTGACGATACAGTGCGGAGCGTTGCAGGCGATTCAGGATGAGGTAGCGGTAGCGGCGCGCCACGGCGGAAAAACGCGCATGAAAATCCTTGTCGACAGGCTTTACCCAGGTGACGCTGATATCCTCGGGCAGATTGGTATTTGCACCGAGCAGCCAACCTCGCTCGCTGCGCACACTTTCAGTATCAAAATGAATAACCTGGCCTGTTGCATGCACGCCGGTATCCGTGCGCCCGGCACAGACAACCTCCACGCGTTCATTGGCAACACGAGATAGCGCCTCCTCGAGGCACTGCTGCACACCGAGACCGGTTTTCTGGCGCTGCCAGCCATTGTACGACGTGCCGTCGTATTCGATGCCGAGCGCGATGCGCATTGACGTTCGGTTTAGCTGGGCAGTGAGTCGAGCAACTGCTGTGCCTGCTGACGTTGGCCTTCATCGCCTTCGTCGATCACTTCCTCGAGAATGCTCCGCGCACCGGCCGGATCACCCATATCGACGTACGCGCGCGCCAGATCAAGCTTGGTACCGACCTCGGTCATCGTGCGTGCATCGTGCAGGTCATCGCCCATGTCTTCAGGCCCAAGCGACATCGCCGGCAATTCAGCCGTTTCATCGCTCGCAGCCGGACGTGGCTGCTCCACGGTTGCATCGTCGCCAAATTGATCGATCGTGTCACCGACTTCGCTGACTTGCAGCGCGGCGGTCAGATCGTCGAGATCGAGATCAAGATCGGTCCCGGCAATCGCCGACAATTCGGCTGTCTGATCAAGGTTGGAGCTGTTCGCAAATACGTCTGCCGGAAGGGCTTCAGTCTTGGCAAATTCGAGTTCCTCGTCGTCATCATCGAGCGGTGCCAGCAAGGTCTCTGATTCGGTGGCAACTTCGGTATCCTCACCGCCATAGCCCGGTGCCAGCAAAGTCGCGTCGTCATCACCCAATTCCGCATCAAGTTCGACACCCGTCTCGACCGCCATGTCATCACTCAGGATCTGCGTATGCCCCGTTGCGTCGAGAAGGTCCAGGTCATCTGCCGGCGTGGCTATTTCCGCCTCGACATCCAACAACGGCATACGACCCGTTTCATCGCTCGCCAGGCGCATGCCCGTTGACTCGAGATCGTCCAGGCCCTCCAGATCGCCCAGATCCAGCGCTTCGCCCATGCCGGTCTCGTCGAGGTCCATCACAAGGTCCTCACCGATGTCATCGTCGAGATCATCCAGCACCTCGTTAATGCCCGTGTTATCGAACTCCTCACTCGTCACACCGATATCGAGGTCCAGCTCATCCAGATTGATTTCGACTGTCGATTCTGCCTCCTGACCAGTGTCGGTAATGTCATCAGCTAAGGTGTCGTCGAACGCGGGCAATTCGGCCGTAACATCCATACCCGAAAACTGTTGCTCGACCGTCGCACTTTCGATCTTTGGAGTCTCAATCGTCGGCTCGACCGCATGCGGCATTTCCTCCGTGCTGTCCAGGTCTTCGCCACCTTCCGCATCATCTTCCGCATCATCTTCGAACAGAAAATCGACGCCGTCATCAGCGTCGTCGGCACCCAGGTCAATAACATCGGCCGATGCGCTTTCCTCACCGCCAAAGTCCATGTCGAGTTCGGCCGCGTCGTCCATATCCGACTCAAAGGCCAGGTCGACTTCTCTCGTTGCACCCGCCACTCCCGCGCCTTCAAACAGCGCGTGATTCCCGGCGAGTTGCTGGCCCATAATCACGACCTTGTCCCAATCTGCTGATTCGCCATCGCCGACCGCGGTCTTAAATTTCGTTGCGGCATCGACGAATGCATCACGGTTGCCCCAGACAAAGTAGATCTCACACAACTTGGACATGAGGACCTTGTCACCCGGGTCCGTTTCGAGCGCCCCATTGATGAGCTCCGCCGCCTGGTCATACAAACCGTAAGCCATGTGAAAATCAGCCTCGGCAAGCGGATCAGTCTGGTCAAGATTGACAGCCGTGTCACTGCTGAACGTATCTTCAAGTGAGCCAAACCCACCGGTTCCAGGTGTCCCAACGTCAATATCTACGATGTCGGTAGCGATTTCCGGTGCAGGCGCTTCGACGGTGTCATCGTCCATCGGGCGAATTCCGGAATCCTGCTCGACGACGACGATTGAATCGCTGTCGCGAGTGGGAGCACGCATCCGTTCGGTGCCTGTCATCAAACCAGGCGCAAGATCATCGCTATCCAGAGCTTCCAACGGACCCGAATCGTCGGCTTCGTCACGGCCACGACGGACAAACCAGAGAAGTACGCCTCCTACCAGTACAAGTGCCGCAATAATCTTCGTCCAGAAGCTCCCAAGGACGCCCAAGATGCGATCCATGATGCTGGGCTCGCTGACGCGGGGCGTGCGAATTACCTTGGTGGCGGGCTCCGGCTCAGCATCCGTTGCCTCATCGGCTGCCACTTCAGCCTCGTCTGTGGTGGCCTCCTCATCGACAAATACTTCGTCTGTGCTCGCCGCATCGTCGGCCACGACTTCTTCGGCGGGCGCCTCGTAGACCTCACCACGAATATCAGCAAGTTCCTTTCGTAGCGCGGCAAGTTCATTGTCGCGAATTTCTATCAGCGACCGCTGGTTCGGCACATCTGCGGCTTCGAGTTCAGCGATACGGCTCTCGATTTCCTGCTCCCGGCTCGGCGGCTCGGACGTATCCAGTTCGTCGTCGTAGTCAATACCGGCAGGCTCTTCATCAGGCGGTACGAGCGTCAGACTGGGTCGAGTTTCCGCTTCGTCGGCGACCGTATCCGTTGTGCTCGTCGCATCCTCCGGGGCCGTGTAATCCGTGTCGTCGTAGCTCGTATCCGGCGTCGGCACCGCACCACCAATCCACGCTTCGTTCTGACGTTTCACCTCGGAGAACGCGTCGCCACGGCTGATCTGGAACACTTCATCAGCGCTCGGAACGCGAATCGACACGCCGGCTTTCAGTCTGTTTATGTTGCCGTCAAATGCATGTGGATTGGCCTCGAAGATCGCCAGCATGGTCTGGTTCATCGTCAGGCGGCTGTCGGGACGCATGCGACTCGCGATACCCCACAGCGTGCTGCCACGATCTACATAGACATCACCGCCCGAAGTGGCCGAATAGGAAGACTGATCAACCGTCGGCTCTTCGATCATCGGCTCTGCACGTTCTTCGACCACCGGCGCGGGTTGCGTTGCCGGCCGCGATGGTGGCGGCGTGTAGGCTGGCTGCACCGGCTCAGGCTGTGATTCTGGCTCAGGCTGTGGCTCTGGCGCAGGCGGCTGGCGCTCGATGCGGGCGCTGTCAGTCGGCGTTGCCCGGCGCGGCGCTTCGACGGCCGGTGTCTGCTGTACGGCAGGCGGCGCGTAAGTCGGTGGGTCCAGCAGAACCGTGTACTCGCGCAGCAACCGGCCGCTCGACCACGTTGCTTCCACCAGGAAGGTCAGGAACGGTTCGGTAATTGGTGATCGCGAGCGAACCTGGACGACCGGACCGTTGGGCCCACTACCAATTACGTTGAACTCGATTTCCTGCAGGTAAAATGGTCGATCAATTCCGTAGCGATCGAATATTTCAGACGATGCAAGCGATACAACCAGGTTCGAAAGTTCTTCGGGCGTAGCTGACAGCAGCTCGATCTCTGCCCGCAGCGGCTCGTTGAGTGCCGAATCCAGATTGATGTCACCCAGTCCAATGGCCCAGACCTCGCTCGACAGCAGAAGGACAAGTGCGAGCGAGACACGCATAAGGCGTTGCGACATAATGTAATTCTCCAAACCCTACGAAGCCCCTTAATGACATCCAGTCGAGGCCGATAACTGCCTGCGAACTATAGCTTATAGATAGTTTTTTGCCAATATTTCAGCAATTTGGACGCTATTTAGAGCCGCGCCCTTACGTATGTTGTCTGCGACCACCCACAGGTCGATTCCACGAGGATGAGAAATGTCTTCACGGATCCTCCCAACGAATACCGGGTCCGCTCCCGAGCTCTCGGTGACAGCAGTCGGATATTCACCGGTTTCCACTCCGTCGAGAACCTCTATTCCCGGGCAATTTGCTAATAATTCAGATACCGCCGCTGCCGAAATCTTATCACGAGTCTCAATATGGACGGCCTCGGAGTGCCCGAAAAACGCCGGAATTCGCACCGCAGTCGGGTTCACGAGAATATCGTCGTCACCCAGTATTTTGCGCGTCTCCCAGACCATTTTCATTTCTTCTTTCGTGTAGCGGTTGTCGAGGAAAACGTCGATATGCGGGATGGCATTGAATGCGATCTGTTTCGCATCGCCATCGATCTCCAGCGGACGGCCGTTCAGCAGCAGCGTCGTCTGTCTCACAAGTTCCTCAACAGCGCTGCGCCCGGCGCCGGACACGGCCTGATAGGTGCAAACGTTGATACGCTCGATACCGACAGCGTCGTAGATCGGTTTAAGCGCAACAACCATCTGAATGGTCGAACAATTCGGGTTAGCGATAATGCCGCGCGAGGTATAGTCCGCGATCGCTTCCGGATTCACCTCCGGAACTACCAGAGGAATGTCGTCTTCGTAGCGAAAGTGCGACGTGTTGTCGATGACAACACAACCGGCGGCTGCCGCCTTCGGGGCAAACTCCTCCGAAATCGAGCCGCCCGCAGAGAACAGGCCGATTTGCACCCTGGAGAAATCGAAGCCGGCAAGATCCTCGACTATGAGTTCACGATTTCCGAATTCGACTGTCTTGCCCACCGAGCGTTCGCTCGCCAGTGCATAAACCTTGCCGACCGGAAATTTTCGTTCGCTAAGGATCTGCAGCATCGATTCGCCGACGACGCCGGTGGCGCCGACAACGGCTATGTCATATGTCTTACTCATTGGTTTCCCTGTTCGGGCCAGAGGCCCTCCTACGAAATGTTGGGGGCATCTGAATTGACGTCTGCATTTTGTGCACGATTTCGCAAATAATGGTCCATGACAACAAGCGCCACCATGGCCTCGGCAATAGGTGTCGCTCGCAGCCCGACGCAGGGATCGTGACGGCCCTTTGTGACAATCTCGGTTTCCTTGCCTGTTTTGTCGATCGTCTTGCCGAGCTTGCTGATACTCGACG
Organism: uncultured Woeseiaceae bacterium; assembly: GCA_937944275.1. GTDB lineage: Bacteria > Pseudomonadota > Gammaproteobacteria > Steroidobacterales > Woeseiaceae > UBA1847. The sequence goes on along the minus strand of CALDZH010000154.1, from coordinate 2,180 downwards.
TCGGCTTCAGCGCGATACTCGTCAGCAGGTCCTGCCCGGACGAGATTCCACCCAGCGTGCCACCCGCGTCATTCTTGCTGAAGCCCGAAGCCGTTAATTCGTCACGGTGCTGGCTCCCACGCTGCGCGACGGCCCCAAATCCGGCCCCGACCTCCACGCCTTTCACGGCGTTGATGCTCATAAGGCCATGCGCCAGGTCCGCCTCGAGCTTGTCGAATACAGGCTCACCCAACCCGGGCGGCAGACCGCGTGCGAACACACTGATTTTCGCGCCTATCGAATCGCCCTGCTCACGCAGGTCGTTCATGAAATTCTCAAGCTCGTCGAGCTTGTCCGGGTCGGCGCAGAAGAACGGGTTGTCGTCGACGATCGAAAAGTCACTGGCCTGCAACTCAATAGGGCCCAACTGTGAGACGAACCCGTGAATATCGATGCCCGCCCGTTCTTTGAGGTACTTGCGTGCAATGGCGCCGGCCGCAACACGCATCGCCGTTTCACGCGCCGACGATCGTCCGCCACCGCGATAATCACGAATGCCGTATTTCTGCTGGTAGGTGTAATCAGCATGCCCGGGACGAAACTTGTCCTTGATGTCACCGTAATCTTTCGAGCGCTGATCCGTGTTCTCGATCAGCAGTCCAATCGGCGTTCCTGTGGTCTTGCCCTCGAATACGCCGGACAAAATTCGTACCTGGTCAGGCTCGTTGCGCTGCGTCGTGTGCTTATTGCGCCCCGGTCGACGGCGATCGAGATCGACCTGGATATCGGCCTCCGACAATTCCATTCCGGGCGGACAACCATCCACGATGCAGCCGAGCGCAAGCCCATGGCTTTCGCCAAACGTCGTTACGACAAACGATTTTCCGAAACTGTTGCCCGACACCTGTTACTACCTGATTTGTTGCCTAAAAAGTCGAAAATCACCGCTGGTCAGCAGGAACACCCCGGCACCGCCCTGCTCGAAATCGAGCCAGACAAAAGGCAGTTGCGGATAGGCAGCTTCAAGTGCTGCCTGACTGTTGCCGACCTCGCAGACGAGTATTCCATTGTCTGCCAGAAATCGCGAGGCATCTTGAAGAATCTTGTGACCTGATTCCAGCCCATCGACACCAGCGGCAAGCCCGAGTGATGGCTCATGCCGGAATTCAGCGGGTCGAGCATTCATGTCGGCCTGATCAACATAGGGCGGATTGCTGAGGATCAGGTCGTACTGCGCATCCCCGAGCTGCGCGAAAAAGTCCGACTTCACAGTGCGCACTCGGTCTTCAAGCCCGTGGCGTTGCACGTTGATGTCCGCGACGGCCAGAGCCTCTTCCGAAATATCTACCGCGTCCACCATCGCATCAGGAAACGCGTAAGCCGTAGCGATTGCGATACAGCCGCTCCCTGTTCCCAGATCCACGGCACGCCGGACCTGGCCGGGCGATATCCACGGCGCAAATTGGTTCTGTATCAATTCCGCAAACGGTGAGCGCGGCACCAGAACGCGCTCATCAACGAAGAATTCGAGCCCTGCAAACCACGCCTGGTTGACGAGATAGGCCACCGGGACCCGCTCTTCAATACGCCTCAATGCCAGCGCCTGAATTGCCCTGGCGTCCCCATCGGCAACGTCCTTTGAATAGACCGCGGGCGCCTCATCGTGGGACAGATTGAGCTGCGCAAATACCAGCCAGGCAGCTTCGTCCGTTGGATTGTCCGTACCGTGCCCATAACTCAGGCCGGCCGCCTCGAAGCGGGCTGCGATATCGCGAATGAGTTGCTCGACATTCATGCCGCGCGAATCTATCACCTTAGACGCCCGTCTGCCTGTAGAATTGGTGGCTCAACAACCGCAATCATCACTCAGCCCATATGAATCCCAGATACATAATAGTTGCCATTCTATTGGCGGCGACGCTCGCCGCTGGCATCTTCGTGGCGTTACGCCTGCAAAACCCGGCTGCGCCGGAGTTTGCGCTGGTCCTGCCGGCACCCGACAAGGTGCCCGAGTTCAGCCTCGTCGACCAGCACGGTAAGCCGGCAGACCAGTCCGTGTTCGAAGGCCAGTGGGACCTGGTGTTCTTCGGCTTCACCCATTGTCCCGATATTTGCCCGACAACCCTGCAGGTGCTTGCCGCGGCAAAGGCGGCGCTCGAGGAACAGGGGCAGTCGCCCCTGCCACGCATTGTGCTGGTCAG
>CALDZH010000153.1 GCA_937944275.1 uncultured Woeseiaceae bacterium | reverse complement strand
ATCATCGAACTCCTCGGCGCCAGCCCGGAGGACACACTCTACGTTGGTGACAGCGAAACCGATGTCGTAACCGCCCGCAACGCCGGTGTGCCCGTCATGCTCGTCGACTATGGATACACGGCACGCCCGGCGAGCCAACTCGGGGCCGATGCGGTGATTTCATCGCTGGGCGAACTCGTGCGTCCCGGAAACCTGGCCCGAATTGCCTAGCTTTGGAGCAGCCCGACAGCTTCGTTAATCAGGAGCGTTCGGAATTCCTCAGCTGCCAGAGACAGCCGCTTGCCCTTGTGCAGAACGACGTACCAATGGCGCTGTATTGGAAGGCCTTTGACCTTTAATTCGACCAGGTAACCGATTTTTAGCTCGACGCGCACCGCGTCTCTAGGCAGCAGGCCGAGTCCCAGGCCGGCCTGCACGCCCTGCTTGATGCTCGACAAGCTTCCCATGCCCATACCTGTCGTCAGTTTCAGTTGCTGTTCCCGAAAAAACCGCTCCATCGCACCGCGCGTTCCCGAGCCCGGTTCGCGCGTCAGAAACACTTCTTTCTCGAGTTCCTTCAGTGCAATTCGTTTGCGCCCGGCCAGGCGGTGATCGGGCCGTGCCACGATCACCAGTGGGTTGTCCATGAACGGAATCGCCTCGACCTGCGAGTCCTTCGGCGGCTGCCCCATGATCGCCATGTCTACCTCGTTGTCGAGAACGAGCGCAAGCACGGCCTTCTGATTGGTCACGTCCATACTCACAATAACGTCTGGAAATCGCTGCTGGAAGGTCCCGAGGAGCTTCGGTGCGAAATAGTTCGCAGACGAGATCGCAGCAATCTTGAGTCGACCACCGGAAAACCCTTTCAGCCGGTCAAGCACGTCGTCCATTTCCTTGATCTCGTTCAGGATGGAACGCGCATAGCGGTAAACCTCTTCGCCCGCCTCCGTCAGGTGCACCTGCTTGCCGAACTGTTCGGTCAGCGCGAGGCCGGCCTGCTGCTCGAGCTGACGAATCTGCATCGATACGGCTGGCTGCGTCAGGTGCAGTTCTTGCGCCGCCTTCGTATAACTCAGGTTCTTCGCAACAGCGGAAAAACACTGCAATTGGCGTAAGGTCAAATGCATAAGCGTACCTTATCCTTTTAATAATAATAATTGAATTTTCTTATGATAAACCTTCAGGTAACGTGCCATCAAGCTAACCCAAGGGGATATCCAGATGGCACTCGACCAATCCAATCGTTACGTTGACCTGAATCTCAACGAAGACGAACTGATCGCCGACGGCGCGCACGTGCTTGTCGCCTACCACATGAAACCCAAGCCCGGTTTCGGCAATTTCATCGAGACCGCCGCGCACTTTGCCGCCGAGTCATCGACAGGCACCAACGTTGAAGTCGCGACTACCGACGCATTCACACGTGGCGTAGACGCCATTGTGTACGAGGTCGACGAGGACAAGGAACTCATGAAGATCGCCTACCCCGTCGAACTCTTCGATCGCAATATCACCGACGGGCGCGCCATGATCGCCTCGTTCCTGACACTCGCGATCGGCAACAACCAGGGTATGGGCGATGTCGAGTACGCAAAAATACACGACTTCTGGTTCCCACCCGAGTATCTGCGCCTGTTCGACGGGCCAGCCACGACGATCTCCCACATGTGGAATGTACTCGGTCGACCGCATGTAGACGGCGGATTCATCGTTGGCACAATCGTCAAACCTAAACTGGGACTGCGCCCGCAGCCCTTCGCTGACGCCTGCCTCGAGTTCTGGCGGGGTGGCGACTTCATCAAGAATGATGAACCGCAAGGCAACCAGGTATTTGCGCCGATGAAGGAGACCATCCCGCGCGTCGTCGAGGCAATGAAGCGTGCTCAGGACGAGACCAGTGAAGCCAAGCTCTTCTCGGCCAACATTACCGCGGACGACCCGTTCGAAATGATCGCTCGCGGTGAGTACATCCTCGAGACCTTCGCCGAACTAGCCGACCATGTCGCATTTCTTGTTGATGGCTACGTCGCCGGTCCGACCGCAATTACGACCGCTCGTAGACGCTTTCCGAACCAGTACCTGCACTACCATCGTGCCGGCCATGGAGCCGTGACATCACCACAAACGCAGCGCGGCTACACGGCGTTCGTGCATTGCAAGATGGCACGCATCCAGGGCTCGTCCGGCATCCACACGGGCACTATGAGCTTCGGCAAGATGGAAGGCGAGCAGGCCGACCGCGCCATCGCCTACATGCTCGAGCGCGACAGCGCCGACGGCCCGTACTTTCACCAGGAATGGGCCGGAATGAACCCGACCACACCGATCATCTCCGGCGGCATGAACGCGCTCAGGATTCCCGGCTTCTTTGAAAACCTCGGACATTCAAACGTTGTCATGACCGCAGGTGGAGGATCCTACGGCCATATCGACGGCGCAGCCGCTGGTGCGCGCTCAATGCGCCAGGCCGAACAGTGCTGGCGCGAAGGCAGAGACGTGATCGAGTTTGCCCGCGAACACCACGAATTTGCACGGGCATTCGAGAGCTTCCAGGGTGATGCCGACCGGCTGTATCCGGGCTGGCGCCAGAAGCTCGCCAAGAGTGCTTAGCAGAAATTGAGGGCGACCCGGGGAGTAGCGCGATATAAGATTAGCGTACATGGCAAAAATGTCCCCAAGTACGCTACGTATCGGTTATCGATATCGCCCTGCCCGGCTCGCCCCTGATTACGATGCGATCGTAATAGGTTCAGGTATGGGTGGCCTCACGACGGCCGCCATTCTGAGCGATCTGGGCCGGAAGGTCTGTGTTCTCGAACAACACTACACGGCCGGCGGATTCACACACTCATACGAACGCGCAGGCTACGAGTGGGATGTCGGCGTGCACTACATCGGCGAAGTTGGCGCAGCGACCCGAACACGCAAGATGTTCGACTACCTCTCGAACGGACAACTCGAATGGGCGCCGATGGCCGATGAGTATGATCGCTTCTATGTTGGTGACAAGGTTTTCAACGCGGTTGCTGGCAAGGATGAATTCAGAAACAACCTGATCCGACAATTTCCCAACGAAACTCAGGCCATTGACCTGTACATGAGACTGCTCGACCGCACTGGCGATGCACTGTCAGCATTCGGGATGGGTCGGGGCATGAGCAAGCTGCAACGCTTTGCCATGAAACCCTGGACTGCATGGAAGTTGCGCGGTGCGTTCCGGCGCATCACATATGACGTCCTTAGCGACCTCACCGACGACCAGGACCTCATCGCCACGTTGTGCGGCCAGTGGGGTGACATGGGCATGCCGCCCAGGCGCTCCCCTTTCATGGCTCACGCGATGATTGCGCGCCACTATCTCTATGGTGGCTACTATCCTGTTGGCGGATCGTGGCGCATGGCCGAAACGATCATCCCGAAAATTCAGGCGGCTGGCGGCGAAGTATTCACCTACGCAAAGGTCGAGAAGATTCTCGTGGAAAACGGTCGCGTAGCGGGTGTCGAGATGAAAGATGGCCACCGCATCAGGTGTGATTGCATCATCTCATCTGCCGGGGTCGACAACACGTTCAGTCATTTGCTACCCGAGGATGTGGCTATAAAAAGCGGCTACCGCCAGCGGCTGACAAGCGTGACGCCGAGTATGGCCCACCTGGGTGTTTACATTGGTCTAAAGGGGACTGCTGAGGAGCTCGGACTCCCGAAAACCAATTTCTGGATCTACCCCGGCAACAATTATGACAAGGCTGTCGATGCGTTCATGGACAATCCGGACGCGCCGTTCCCCGTCGTCTACATTTCCTTCCCATCCGCAAAAGACCCTGATTATGAGAACCGTCATCCGGGAACAGCGACTATCGAAATCGTTGCACCGGCGCCGTACGAGCGATTCGAAAAATGGCGTGAAGAGACCTGGGGAAAACGCGGTGACGATTACGAGGCACTCAAAGAAGCGCTCGGTTCACGTCTTATGGAAACTCTCTATGACAAGTTGCCGCACCTGCGGGGAAAAGTCGACTACTACGAAGTATCCACGCCTTTATCGACCAACTGGTTCGGCGGTTACCAGCGGGGAGAACTGTACGGATTGGAGCACTCACAGCAGCGACTGAAGCAGGACTGGCTTCGCCCAAAAACAACAATTCCGGGACTTTGGCTCACCGGTCAGGATGTGCTGACCGCCGGAGTAACCGGAGCAATGATGGCGGGGCTGATAACGACCATGAGCATGGTCGGGGCAAGAAAGATGGGGCCTCTCCTGAGGCGAATCTACGCATGAACAGAAGATGTACTATGAAAAGCCCCGCTTCGACGGGGCTTTTTTTATAACCTCTACTTGTCGTGAGTGACGAGCACGTCGCACGGAATGTAGTCCAGGACCCTGGCAGCAGTACTGCCAATAATGCGTTGCTTCAACTTTGACCTGGCCAGCGCGCCCATGATCACGAGGCTCGCATTGCTGTATCGAGCAAAGCTCGGCAGCACGTCATGTGCCCTCCCTGGGAGCATGTGCAGAGCACTCGCCGGTACATTGCAGACCTCGCCGAGTATCTTCAGGGCCCGTGAGTGTTCACTGCGGATCTGTTTATCCAGTTTTTCTATCGGGAGTTTCTCCGGCTTGAACGCCCACATGACACGAGACCCGATCTCATCGAGACGCTGGTATGTGTGCAAAACCTGCAGGTCGCCCGAACTCTTGCCCGCAATATCCTGCCCCATCTTGATGATTCGCTTGTCGAGGTGCGCCGGCTTGTCATGTGCGTGCAGAGGATCGACCGCGGCGACAATAACAGGTGGCTCCCGCCAGCGAATCGGCTTGACGAACCATATCGGATATTCGAGGTCTCGTATCAGGTCCCAGTCTGCATCGGCCATCGATGCCCGCTCGGACGGCGTGTGATAATGCGTGCCTTTGAGAACATACTTGGGCTGCCGCGCATCGGCCTCGCGGCGAATCATGTCTGCCACATGCCTGTCCGTCGATCGACTGGTCTCGACGGACACGCCGGCCGATTCGACATGGTCCATGAGCCGGCCAAGCGCCTCCTCCTGGTACTCCTTGATGCTATCCGCAATGGGCCGGAAGTCCTCCAGCAGGTATACGTAGGTGTTACCAAGAAAGTCGGTTGACGGATCACTCACCAGCAAATGCAGATCTAAGTCGTGCAATTTGGCGAGCCAGGTTGCTCTGCTTACAACCTCATCGGGGTAGCTGTCGAATTCGACGACACAGAGAATGTTGCGGCTCACGGGGCACCTCCTCGCAACTGTGCATCACTACCGTACTCCCCGTCAGACGATGCGACACTTCGTACATCTACGAATTGAATATGCCTGCATACAAGAGTCGAAGAGCAGAAAGTGTTACCAACAAGCGAAATACGGCACGAAAAAGTCTTTCCGAGATCCGGTCGATAACCAGCTTCCCAATCCAGGTACCTGCGAACGCAGCGCCGATCGACAAGGCGATAGCCACGATATAGGGCGTGTAGTCGAAGCCGTTAGCCGCGTAGCCCGAAATCTTAAAAACGGCCATGCCAGTCAGGCTTGCTGCCATTGTTGCGACGATTTGCCGTCTCCTGAGGCCGGTGTGCAAGATGACCGCATGCAACACAGCGCCGTAAGCAAACAGTGTTGATATGAACGAGTGCAGGAACCCGACAAGCACCCAGGGGTGCTTGATCTTCGGCCGCCAGCTGATTCCCGGCAACCAGATCGCTACCAGCATGACAATGGCTATAGCCAGGGCAATGATTTCGTCCGACAGGCTGACGTAGATCGGCGCGGCGATGATTACGGCAATCACGCTACCCACCAGAAACGCAGTCGTGATACGCCAGTCAATGTGGTCACGAAATACGACCGCGCGTGACACGGTCGACCCGATGAGTAATGCCGAGTGAATCGGGACGACAGCCGAGACAGGCAGCACCGTGGTCGTTACCGCCAGAACGATCATGGCACCGCCATTTGCGAAAGCCGCATTGCTAAAAGCCGCAATGAAACTGCCCAATACGATTACGTATACTGCGTGATTTGAAAGCCCATCAGGCCAATCCATGATGTTCCCTCGCGCTACCCGGCCTCGTGCCGGCGCACTATGCAGCATAGTAGCGCTGTCGTTGGTGTTTATCCTCGAAAGTGCGGTCGCCCAGGAAGTGCTGCCGCCCACTCTGCAGGCTGTCCGCCTTGAACAGGCACCGCAAATAGACGGATTGGTCCCGGGTGACCAGGCATGGTCAGGAGTCATTCCTGCGACCGGGTTCCGGCAGGTGCAGCCCAACGATGGCCAGCCTGCCACGCAACGTACAGAAGTCTTTGTCGGCTACACGGACGATGCGCTCTATGTTGCGGTCGTGGCTCATGACGATGATCCGGCCGGTATCATTGTTTCAGACAGCCGCCGTGACTCGAGCCTCACTGATACAGATGCCTTTCTGTTCGTCATCGACGGACTGCTCGATCGACAGAATGGCTATGTGTTTGGTACCAACGCAGCAGGCGTGGAGTACGATGGCCAGGTCACCAAAGAAGGCGCGAGTGGCGATTTCGGTTCGGGCGGAGGCGCCTTCAACCTCAACTGGGATGGCTCGTGGACCGTGCAATCACGGATCAACGACGACGGCTGGAGCGCCGAATTCGAGATCCCGTTTCGGACGCTACGCTATGGCAAAGGCGATGTTCAGGACTGGGGCATAAATTTCCAGCGCACTATTCGGCGTAACAACGAAATCGCGTACTGGGCGCCACTCGAACGAAACCGCAACTTGTATCGCGTCTCACGGGCCGGAACGCTGCAAGGTGTCGAGCCACCTTCACAACGTAACCTGCAGTTCACTCCGTATGCACTCGGGCAGTGGCAACGTGGCGGTAACCTGGATGGTACGGATTCGAACAGCGAATTCGGTTTTGACCTCAAGTACGGGATCACGCCGAGCCTGACACTTGACCTGACCTACAACACCGACTTCGCCCAGGTGGAGGCCGATGAACAACAACTGAATCTCGATCGCTTCAACCTGTTCTTCCCGGAGAAGCGCCCGTTCTTCCTCGAGAACGCCGGGCAATTTGCTGTTGGCAATGGTGAGGAAGTCGAGATGTTTTTCAGCCGCCGCATCGGCATCGCCTCTGATGGCAGTCCGATTCCCGTCGAGGGCGGGGCCCGCCTGTCGGGCAAGATCGGTGAGCGAACTAACGTGGGCCTGCTCTATATGGGTACGGAGGCCGTGGATGGCGTTGCCCCTGCTAATGACTTCGCTGTTGTGCGAGTGAACCAGGAGCTGGCAAATCGCTCGAGTATCGGTGCGATCTTCGTCAGCCGCGACGGCGACGGTTCGTTTCAGCTCCCTTCGGACCAGGATTACAACAGGACTTACGCTATTGATGGACGTTGGGGTATTGGCGAGCACACGCTTATAGAAGCCTGGGTGGCAAAAACCGAAACACCGGGTTTGAATGACCGGGATGACGCGTTTTCCGTGAAGTACGACTACAGCGCGGCCGAATGGTCATACAACGCCGCGTATGTGGAGGTAGGCGAGGACTTCAATCCGGAGGTCGGCTTCCTGTCACGCACAGAGTACCGTAAGGGCTCGGCTTTCGTGCTGCGCCGGATCCGGCCGGAGAATCTCCCGGGTCTATTCGAGATTCGGCCACACGCGTCTTACCGGGGATTCTGGAAATTCGATGGCTTCCAGGAGTCCGGTTACCTGCACCTGGACGTGCACTGGGAGTTCAATACCAGCACGGAGCTTCACACGGGCTATAACTTCACACGTGCCGGCGTCATATCCCCGTTCGAAATTGTCCCTGGCGTCGAAGTGCCGGCCGACACCTACGATCATGGTGAAGTGGCGCTGAATTATGTCTCCAACAAATCAAAACCATTCAGTTTCGAGCTACGCACGGTAGTCGGCGGTCAGTTTGGCGGCGACAGGGTGTCGCTTAGGCCCACGTTGAAATACAGGATCGGCGAGACATTCCGCTCCGAGTTGTCGTTGAACTACAACGATTACGATCTGCCTTACGACGGTGGCCAGTTTACAGCCAGCCTGGCGCGCCTGCGGCTCTCTTATTCTTTCACGCCAAAGATCCAGCTACAGGCCCTGATTCAGTACAACGACACGAGCGACAAGATGGGCACGAATGTCCGGTTCTCCTGGCTGGGCAGTGCCAACTCCGGGCTATACCTCGTCTACAATGAGGTCGACGAACGAGGGGTCGGAGGTCTGCCAACCGGTCGTGAATTCATCGTCAAGTACAGCTATATCTTCGACGTCTTCAGCTAGGCAGAACGTGCAGGACCACGCCAAAAAAGTGGCAAATACCGCCACCAAGAACGAATACGTGCCAGACGGCGTGGTTAAAGGGAATACGTTTCACCGCATAGAAAATTGCGCCAACTGAGTAGCTGAGGCCGCCGGCAACAAGCCAGGCCATGCCGTTTGGCCCGATCGATTCTGCCATTTGCGGCGCGGCAACGACCACGAGCCATCCCATCGCGAGGTAACTTGCGAGCGCTACTTTCGGAAAACGGTTCCTGAACCAGAGCTTCTTGACGATGCCCGCCGTCGCCAGCGCCCAGATAGTGCCAAACAGCCACCACCCGGTATCCGTTCGCATGGCAACGAGCAGAAATGGTGTGTATGTCCCGGCGATCAGGAGATAAATTGCGCAATGATCCAGCAATTTGAAAATATCGCGGTGGCGCGATGCGTACATCGAGTGGTACACGGTCGACGCCAGGAATAACAAAATCAGGGTGCTGCCGTATATTGCACTCGCCAGGATTCGCCAGGGATCCTCTGCCGCAATAGAGAGATACAACATCCAGGAAAGGCCCGCGATGCTCAGCAATACACCGACTCCGTGCGTCAGAGCGTGAATAATCTCTTCGCCAACGCTGTATTCAACTGACTCATGATTTGATTGCATGAGATCATCATACGTTACTGTGGCGTCCATAGACTTTGATTTCGCGCCATAATTCGGGCGGGTTAGAATAGGCGCCACAACAAAGTCCTGAATGATAGATATGTCGCGTATCCGCTTTTTCTTCCCCATTCTCGTCGCCTTCGGCATTGCCGCCTGTGCGATCCCGCGGCAACCGGCCGACGTAACAACTCTTACGATCGTTGGCACGAACGATGTTCACGGCGAGCTTCTTCCGACAGGTGAAAAGGGTGGACTCGTCACGATATCTGCATATCTCAGCGCCTTGCGTCTTGCGCGAGAAGAGGACGGCGGCGCGGTGCTGTACATAGATGCCGGCGACATGTGGCAAGGCACGCTCGAATCGAATCTGACCGAGGGGGCCTTTGTTGTCGATGCCTACAATGCGATGGGCGTAACAGCAGCAGCCATTGGTAATCATGAATTCGACTTTGGCCCGGTGGGCGTCAGAGCGATCCCCGTCGATGCCGGAGATGACCCGCGGGGTGCGCTCAAACTTCGTGCAACGGAGGCACATTTCCCGCTACTTGCGGCAAACCTGGTCGATCTGGGTACGGGTGAGCCGGTCCAGTGGGAAAACGTTCAGCCGTCGGTCATGGTCGACGCCGCGGGAGTCCAGGTCGGCATTATTGGCGTTGTGACTTCAGGCGCATTACAAACCACTATTTCAGCGAACACGCCGGGTCTCGCGATCGCCCCACTCGCCAGGACCATCACGGCAGAAGCGCAGGAACTGCGGCAATCCGGAGCCGATATTGTCGTAGTTGCCGCGCATGCCGGTGGCCGCTGCACCGAGTTCGATGATCCCGGAGACACGTCGTCCTGTGACCCGGATGCCGAGATCATGCAAGTGGCGCGCGACATTCCTGCCGGGCTCGTAGACCACATCATCGCTGGCCACCACCACAACGGAATGGCACATATTGTCAACGACATTTCGATTACGTCAGGCTACTCAAATACGATTGCCTTCAGCCGCGTCGACTTCAAGGTCGAACCGGCGCGAAACCGCGTTATCGAACGTCATGTGTTTCCGCCACAACGCGCGGCAGAAGGCATGCGCGAAGAGTATGAGGGCCGCGCACTGGTTCCCATGCCGGAAGTCGAGGCTATCGCGAAGTTGGCGGCTACCGAAGCCGAAGCGATTAAGCTGGAAGGTCTTGGCGTAACGCTGACAGGGGCATTTGAACTTGAACGCAGCGTGGAGTCACCCCTGTCGAACCTGATGACGGAAGCATTGCTCGACTCATTTGAGGCAGATATCGCCATTCACAACGTATTCGGAGGCATCCGAAACGCCCTCCCCGCGGGCGAACTGACTTACGGAAAAGTGTACGAGATGTTTCCATTCGACAATGTTGTTACGATCCTGCATATTTCCGGCCACGATCTGCGTCGCATCATTGCAAATCAGGCGCACCGCAAGCCGCGTTTGTCCGGTTTTTCAGGTATGCGCGTAACCGTCAGCTGTAGTGGAAATAAAATGGATGTTGTAATGCGCTTGGAAGATGGACGCGAAATAACGGATACTGATCGTATCGGGGTAGTCGCGAACGATTTCCTGGCGTTCGGTGGTGACGATATCCTGACACCTGCTATTCCCGATGGGGGCTTTGAGTTGAATTTTGACATGCCGCGCACGCGCGACACACTGATACAATGGTTCAAAGCCAGACCAGGCACCCTAAACCCCGCAGACTTCAGAAGTCTTGATACTCCCAAATGGAATCTCCCTGACGAGATTCCGGCAACCTGCCAGCTCTAACCCTTGAACCCGAAAATGATCTTTCTTGCGGCCGCACTTCTTGCGGCGGCCCCGGCCGAGGCGGACGACGACCTGTTGGAGCATGTCATCGTGACGGCAACGCGCCGATCAATCGACATGACCGAAGTAGCTGCCGCTATCTCAACTGTCGACAGCGAAACTGCCATCAGCCACAAGCTGACGACGGATGCCCTGCAGTCCCTGCCCGGTGTGTATCTCCAGCAAACCACGCCCGGACAGGGTGCGGCAATTATCCGCGGTCTCAAGGGGTCGGCGATACTGCACCTCGTGGACGGCATGCGTCTCAGCAACGCCATGTTTCGTACTGCGCCGACACCGTGGTTCGCCCTGGTACCAGCCACATCAGTCGAACGACTCGAGGTCGTGCGCGGTACGCCCGCTTCGTTGTACGGCAGCGAAGCGGTCGGCGGTGTCGTGCAGTCCGTCTCCCGGCTGCCGGAATTCGATTCCGAAGAGGTCGGCTACAAGCGCGATTTCCTGGTCGGATTCGATACTGCAGAGTTGCAAAAATCGATTCGAGCAACGCTCGACTTTGGCACGCAGCGCCTGGCCGCTTCGGTCAGTGCCGAATACCTGGAAACAGGAGATCGGCGTACGGGTGGCGGCGAGCGAATCGGACCAAGTGGATATACATCCAAAGCCCTGCGCACCGTCGTCCATGGCACGCCGAACGACTACCGGTCGTGGTTTGTCGATCTGCAGTTTCTCGAGCAACCCAAAACTCCGCGAGTCGATGAACTTGTCGCCGGCTTTGGCCAGGATGAACCTTCATCGTCGGAATTTTTCTTCGAGCCAAATCAACGGATTTTTGCTCACGTGCAACATGACCTCGATTCGCCGTCAGGATTCGACTGGAAATTCGACGCCGCGTGGCAGCGAATTGTCGACGATCGCACAACACGAAATTTTGGCGCCGCCGAGCGGCGGTATGAGAACAATAAGAGCGATCTTTACGGGCTGACTCTTAACGTCTCTGGCGATGCGGACACCCTGTCCTGGATTGCGGGCGTTGACCTCTATTACGATGAGGTCAGTAGCTCCCGCATGGAGGAGAACATCAACGATGGGACCATTACAGTGCTCGCGTCCCGGTTTCCCGACGGATCAACCATCAGCCAGGCCGGTCTGTTCACCAACCTGACCTGGTACGCGGCCGATCGGCATACGATCAGTACCGGCATCCGCTACACCGATGTACGCATTGAACTCCCCGATGGCACAACAATCAGCCCCGGGCGAATGAGTGGTGACGTCGGCTGGATATTCGACATATCCGATGCCTGGCAGCTGGTAGCCAATCTCGGTGCTGGCTTCCGGGCGCCGAATATTGCCGACCTCGGCACGCTCGGGAATCGGCCGGGCAATCGCTTCAACATTCCGAATACCGACCTCGGATCCGAGGACGTGACGCATGGGGATATTGGCCTGCGGCACACCTCTGCCAACTGGCGATTCGAATTAGTCGCATTCAAACTGAATTACAACGACAGGATTACATCCGTATCAACCGGAAACGTGACGCCCGACGGCAGAGATATCGTACAAAGCGTCAACGCGGCCTCATCTT
>CALDZH010000152.1 GCA_937944275.1 uncultured Woeseiaceae bacterium | reverse complement strand
CCCGGCGTGACGTTGTCCCAGGATTCTCCGTCGTTGCGCGTGACATGGACGAGTCCATCGTCACTGCCGACCCAGAGTTCGCCGTATGCATGCGGCGATGACGTAATGGTAAAAACGTTGCCGTAAAACTCGGCACCAACGTTTTCGGCCGTAATTGGTCCGCCATTGGATCCCTGCTTGTCTTTCTCGTTCTTTGTCAGGTCCGGACTTATCTCGTCGAACGTGATGCCGCGATCCTTCGTACGCAGTACCTTGTGTGTGCCGTAGTAAATAACGCTCGGGTCCTGCGCCGAAGCGGTAACGGGTGCGTTCCAGTTGGTGCGATACCGCAAGTCAGCGGCATGTGCGCCGAACACGAACTCTGGATACGGCTTGATTTCACGTACCCTGCGGTTGCTGGTATCGATCTCGGTCAGGGTGCCGTTGATCGTCGTCGCGTAGACGAGTTTCGGGTTGTCCGGGTCGAATGCAATATGTGCGCTCTCGCCCCCACCGACGGAGAAGAAATCATCGAAGCCGATGCCTCCGCCATAAGTCTCGCTCAGGATCGCGACGGTCGAATTATCCTGCTGTCCGCCATAGATGCGATACGGGAAAAGATTGTCGGTGTTCACGCGGTAAAACTGCGCGGTTGGTTGGTTCATGATGCTGGACCAGGACTCACCGCCATCGAATGTTATCGTGGCGCCACCGTCGTTCGCGTTGATCATGTTCTGGTTGTTGTCCGGGTTGATCCAGTGATCGTGGTGGTCGCCGTGCGGAGTAGACTTCTTCTCAAATGTCACGCCGCCGTCAATCGACTTCATGAACGGCGCGTTCAGGACATAGACAATATTGTCGTTCACCGGGTCTGCCGCGATGTGCTGGTAATACCATGAGCGGGTCCACAGAATGCGGTCGCCGTTCTTTAATTCCCAGGTTTCGCCGCCGTCATCACTGCGATACAGGCCGCCTTCTCCCTTAACGGCCTCAACGATTGCATACACGCGCTGCGGGTTGCTCGCGGAGACATCGATGCCGACTTTGCCGATCAGTTCCGGGAGTCCCTCTGTCTTTTTCTCCCAGGTATCGCCGCCGTCGGTTGACTTGAAGATACCGCCAGCGTAACCGCCCGAGAGCACGTACCAGGGCTTGCGGCCATGCTCCCACATCGAGGCGTAGAGAATGCGCGGATTAGTCGGATCCATGCGCAGGTCCGTGGCGCCGGTCTGGGCATCGACTTTCAGCACCTGTTCCCAGGTCTTGCCGCCGTCCGTCGACCGGTAGACACCGCGTTCCTTGCTGGGTCCCCAGATATGACCCTGCACCGCGGCATAGACCAGGTCATGGTCTTGAGGATGAATCTTGATGCGCGCAATCTGTCCGGCATTCGGCAGGCCGATATGCTCCCAGGTAGCGCCGGCATCGGTCGACTTGTACATGCCGTCGCCGTCACTGGTTGTGACGCCGCGAATCGATTTTTCACCGGTGCCGACATAGATGACATTCGGGTCGGATTCAGCAACGGCAACCGCACCAATCGTGCCAACGCCGAAGTAGTCGTCCGAGATGTTTTCCCAGCTGACGCCGGCATTCGTCGTTTTCCAGACGCCACCTCCGGTTGCGCCCATGTAGTAGAGCTGGTCGTTGTCGCGTACGCCGGTAACCGTCGTTACGCGGCCGCCACGATAGGGTCCGATCAGGCGCCATTCGTTTCCATCGAGCAACGAGGGCTCGACAACGTCTGTGGCGAAAGTGGATGGTGATCCGAACAGCAGTGCGGCAAGGAGCGCGCCTGCGCGAAACAGCGATGGATATCCGGACATGATTTTTCCCCTTGGTTGCGCCCAATCTAAGCACAATCACAGTGCCGGGGCGATCAGGGAAACCACATGCTGGAACAAAGCCCCGCGTGCCGCGATATTTTTGATAACGTCGGGTCTGGTGGCGGCCTGAATGAGGAAGAGTTATGAAGATTGATCGCTTTCACATGGAACGTGCGCAGTGCCTGTATGAGAACGAGGTCAAATACAATCTTTCCGAAAGCGGCGTTTCACCGCTCACGATCAGCGAGTTGATACCTGGCAAGGCTGATCGCGAGACGTTTGAGCAGTTGCCTCTCGGCTATCCGTATTCGACCGGCAGGAAGAGCCTGCGCAAGAACATCGCGCGCTTCTACGGGTGTAACGATTATGAATGCGTGACCGTGATGAACGGCGGTTCCGAGGCCAACTATGCATCAATCTGGGGCATTGTCGGGCCATCGGACCGTGTCGCGTTCATGGTGCCGAACTATCTGCAGGGCTGGGGTGTTGCCCGGGCTTATGGTCGCCAGACCGATGGCTATAAACTCGTCATGAAACGCGAGCAGGGCGAGTGGAAGTGGAGCCTCGACGTCGACAGCCTGAGAAAGGCCGTGAAGAAGAACACGAAGCTCATCGTTGTCACTAATCCTAATAACCCGACCGGCTACGTTCTCTCGGAAGAGGAAATGCAGATCATCATCGACGAAGCCCGGCGCGTTGGCGCGTGGATTCTGTCCGATGAGATCTACCGTGGCGCGGAAGTTGGCGGTGGCCCGATGACACCCACCTTTTTCGGCCGTTATGACAAGGTCCTTGTAACGGCCGGCCTTTCCAAAGCATTTGGTCTGCCCGGTTTGCGTATCGGGTGGGTAGTGAGCAAGCCCAGTATGATCCAGCATCTCTGCAGCTACCATGATTACCTGACATTGACGCCATCCGCGGTGTCGGATTACCTCGCCAATCTTGTGATGCAACCCAAACGACGCGAGGAAGTGCTCAAGCGAACGCGGGCGATCATCGACCACAACCTGCCAGTGCTGGAGAAGTGGATCGCGAAGCACGCTGACATTTTCGAGTATGAGCGGCCGGCTGCCGGAGCGATCGCGATGCTCAAGTACCGGCTCCCGATCTCGCCCGTAGCACTGTTTAATCGTATACGAGAGGAGAAGTCCGTCCTGATTACTCCGGGTCCGCACTTCGGCATCGGCAACTACCTGCGCATCGGCTACGGCTATGACCTGGGCAAACTTCGCCGGGGACTGCGCGAGATAGACCCAATCCTGCAGGAGTTACGTGCCCGCAAGGCCGCCTGACAAGGCGCGGTCAACGAGTTTTGCAATCTGGATATCCTGGATTGCCACCCCGGTAAGGTCGGCTATCGTGATCTGCGTGTCGCTGGTTCGCCCTGACGCGGGCTCCTTGATGACCGTGCCCAGCTCCACGATGGCCGACTCGTCCAGCACTCCCTGTTTGACGCCGAAATGACACTCGCCGTGGTCGACACATTGCGAAATGCTGTCGGCAACGACGAGGTCCGCTTTGCCCATAAGGTCGGCGTCGAGTTCCTGCTTGCCATGATCGTCTGAGCCCATCGCCGTGATGTGCGTACCTTTCCG
>CALDZH010000151.1 GCA_937944275.1 uncultured Woeseiaceae bacterium | reverse complement strand
GATGGGCCTCATGCTCGCTGTCGGAATGCTGGTGGACAATGCCGTTGTAATCACCGAAAGCGTGTTCAGGCACCGAGCAGAATCTCCGGAGCGCCCGTTTAGCGCCACGATCAAAGGCGTCAGAGAAGTCGGCCTCGCCGTTATCGCGGGTACCGCCACAACGATTATCGTATTTGCGCCGATTGTCTTCGGTGCGCAGACCGATATCACGATCTTCCTGACACACGTGGCAATCACGATCATCGTTGCGCTATTGGCCTCCCTGTTGATCGCGCAGACGCTCGTCCCAATGTTGGCTGCTCGCATTGCCGTACCGCCACGACCCAAAGAAGGAGCATTGATAAGCCGCCTTACTAATCGTTATGTCCGTAGCCTCAAGTGGATCGTCGGTCATCGCTGGTGGACTGCACTCGGTATCGTACTTATCTGCGTGATAGGCGTCCTCCCGATGGCACTGCAGCTCGTTAAATTCGACATGTTTCCGCAGGACGTCGGGCGGCGCCTCTACATGCCATACCACGTCGAAGGTCAGTACGCGCTCGAGCGTGTCGAGGCGGCTGTCGACAAGATTGAGGACTATATGTACTCACGCCAGGAAGAATTTAATATTCGTTCCATATACAGCTACTTCGACCAGGGCCGGGCCGAATCGACGATTCTGCTGACGGACGACGATGACGCAACACTCTCGACCAAGGAAATAATCGAGCGCATCGAGAAGGATCTGCCGGAAATTGCCATCGGCAAGCCAAGTTTCCAGTTTGATCAGCAAGGCGGTGGCGATGGCTTCTCAATTCAGATCAGCGGAGACTCGACAGAAAGGCTCAACGAAATCAGTCGCGAAATAGTAAGAGCGCTTCTCAGCGTCGAGGGTTTCAAAGATGTACTGAGTGACCGCGAGTCGGGTGAACGAGAAGTGCGCATCAGTATTGATCGTACACGTGCAGCGGTCGCTGGCCTGACAACGGCCGACATCGCTGCGGCTGTCAGCATTGCAATGCGTGGTGAGAATCTGCGCGAGTTTCGCGCCGAGTCAGGCGAAGTCGAAGTTCGCCTTGCGTTCCGTGACGACGACAAACAGAGTATTGAGCAACTCGCCGATCTGCCGTTGTATAAGCCCGACGGACAGCGCATCACGCTGGGTACTGTCGCGACGATGCACCTCGGAAAATCGCCGGATACGATTCGGCGTACTGACCGACAAACTGCCGTGATCATAAGCGCGAACCTCGAGGACGAGGTCACCGCCTCAGATGTTCGGCCGCGTGTGAAAAGCCTCATGGATCAGATTGAATTGCCGCCAGGCTACAGCTGGAAGGAAGGCCGGGGCTTCGAGCGTCAGGATGAAACGGCCGACATGATGGTCACAAACATTCTGCTCGGCGTCGCGTGCATCTTTCTCGTAATGGCGGCACTATTCGAGTCCCTGGTGCTCCCGTTTTCGATCATTCTTGGATCGATAGTCTTCTCCATCTTTGGCGTATTCCTGTTCTTTGCCGCAACCGGGACAACATTTTCGTTCATGGCAATGATCGGTATCATGATTTTGATCGGCGTGGTCGTGAACAACGGGATCGTTCTCGTCGACCATATCAATAACCTGCGCCAGGACGGCGTACCCCGAGACGAGGCGATCGTTATTGCGGGCCGCGATCGTCTACGGCCGATTCTCATGACCGTGGCAACAACGATCGTCGGCCTTACGCCGCTCGCCCTGGGCACTACGCAGGTCGGCGGGGACGGACCTCCGTACTACCCGATGGCGAGGGCAATTATCGGCGGACTGGCATTTTCGACGGTCGTGTCGTTACTCGTTGTTCCAGCCCTGTACATCTACTTCGACAACCTCGCCGCATGGGGCCGAAAAGTCATGCGGACAGCCAGGAGCCCAAGCAGCAAGAGCCAGCTCAGTGAGCCACCGCCACCTGAGTTGACGACGACCTGAGGCGCGCCGGTACTCGCAACATCCCGCGTCGAATCCTCTAGCGGCAGGTATGCCAGCTCCGATGTATCCTCGGGGCCGAAACTCGCCAGGTACGCATCGTCATAGGCATCGAATAGTTCGATGAGGATGTCATAACTACCAGTCGGATACCCGGAGACGAGCTCCGTCTCGACGGTGTACGCGTCCGAACTTGCGCTCCCGAGCACTGTGAAGTCGTCGGTGACCGCGTATTCATTCCAGGGACCGAACTCGTAGCTCAGGTAGATCACAGCGTAGACGTCCGCCGCAAGATAAATCGTGTCGACATCAAACAACAGGTCGATGCCATAGTAGTAACCGTCGCGATCGAAGTCGGCAAACAACTCTACGTCAGCCTCGTAGAACCAGAAGTTTGAATTGCCCGCCGATTGCAGTATCGCATCACCCCCCTTCTCAGGTGACGATGTCGTTACCCTGCTGCTACGGGAACCTTCGGTTTGTAACCTGTCGAACTCGTCGAACGATATATCTCCTTCAACAACGCCTCCGCGCGTAATTCCATTGCCCTGCGCGGTCAGGCTCTGTCTCGGTTCACTATCGATTTCGGCCGCGCCAACAGCCGCCAGCGACAGCAGAAACAACATTGCGGTTGTGCGGGTCATGAGTTTCATAATGGTGTCCTCTCATTTGCGTTCGATTTCATTTAACGCCCGGAACACTGAATCGATCCTGAACCTTTTAGGTTTTTCCTGACAAGCATGCGAACATGTTCAGCTCGCATTAAGAAAACGAACAACCGCTCCGTAATGACCCACCTAAGTGAACAGGAGAACGTTCCGCGAGCAGCTGCCTGGCTGGTGCTCGGCGTGGCTGGTGGGCTGGGCCTCGACCTGTGTGCCAAGCAAATTCTTCAGGCCTACCCGCTCGTTCAGTTCGTCCTGCTGCGCAGCGGCATCGCCATGTTGATAATGCTGGCCCTTGCACCCCGTTTTGGTGGTTACGAGACGCTACGCAGCAAAGAGATCGGCTGGCACGTCGTGCGTACATTGTTCGCCATCGGCGCAATGTACGGATTCTTTTACGGGTTGGCTCGCATGCCATTGGTCAATGCCCTGACGCTTGGTTACACGGCACCGTTGATCATGACGGTTTTGGCATCGATTTTCCTGGACGAGACTATTGGCTGGCGCCGCTGGACCGCAGTAAGTGTCGGTTTTGCAGGCGTGCTGATAATTTTGCGGCCTGGAAGTGGTGAATTTTCGATCGCAGCGGCAGCAGTGCTGATTGCCGCATTCTGCTATGCATGCCAGGCCATTACTGCTCGCCGCCTAAGCGCAACTGAATCGACGCTGGCACTGTCGTTCTACGTCGTTGTCGGTCCACTGGCCGTCGCGCTCGCCATAATCGATACCGACACATGGTTGTCGCCTGACCCGGCCGGGTGGGTTCTGTTCTGTGCCGCCGCAGTCGCCTCCATTATTGCGTGGGTTGGGTTTGTCAACGGGTATCGGGCGGTATCGCCGGCAACACTTGCGCCGCTGGAATACATCGCCCTGGTCGGAGGCGCAGTTGCGGGATTTTTGATCTGGGATGAAGTACCGGACCGTTGGGTCATCATGGGCGCGCTGATAATTATCTCGTCCGGTGTATTCGTCGTGTATCGCAGCGAGGCGCGGAAGGCGGAAATCTGATCGGCCGAACGAGACCGGGCGCAGCAATCAGGCGAAAAAAAAGCGGGCCACCGGCCCGCTCTTTCACAAATACGGGCAACTATTACACGTCGCCGGCAACGAGCCCGGCAATCTGCGCTGGCGTCACATTCAGAGCATCGACAACGTTGTTGAAGAAATCGACTTCAAGCGCACTAATCGTTGCGTCACTGCGGAATACGTCAGCGAGCGCTTTAACGATATCCGTGCAATGCGCCTGCGTCAGTTTTTTCTCGACGCCGCGCAGATACTTAACCAGCGTCGCCTCTGCGTAGAGTTCTTGTCGGGCAGCCACGCGAACGTCGGCAGAACTGAAGTCCTTCCCCGTGTGCTCTTTGAGAATCTGTTGGATACGTTCGACTTCAACGTGCTGAATACTCACGTCAGCATCGGCAGCTCGCGCCAACGTCATGAGCAACGCCTCTTCAAAAAGGTCTTTCTGACGATCCGCGCTAATTTCCGAGCCAACGAAAACTTTCAAAACGTTCTTGAGATCTGCAATTGCCATTATCTACTCTCTTATGATTCTTGTCGGGCTGCTTCCCGAGGCCGGCCGTCAATAATAACCCACAAAATGTGTCGAATTGAAGGCATATTTACTACTTAAATTTTCGCTTGGAATTCATTGATTTCCAAGACATACTTAGCTCGGGCAAACAAATAAAAGGAGGTGATCCATGTCTCGTGGGATAACAAAGGTATCTGTAAAACCTGAGAGTCTGGCGCGAAAAATGGAGCACCGCTACTCACTTCGCTAGTTCTCCTTTTCAGATATTTGATTCCACGGAAAGCCGCAGCAATGCGGCTTTCTTTGCTTATTGGCCCAGTATCCTTCGTAACGCAGCGAGCGTTTCATCGATCTCCTGCGCACTATTGTAGTGTACAGGGCCGATCCGAACAGCCCCTCCTGTTTCGTAAATATTCAACGCCTTCGCAGCTTCGATCGCATAATTGTGGCCTTTCCAGACGAAAATATTTTCCCTCGCAAGCGACTCAGCGATATGCGTCGGTTCGGTTCTGTCGTGTGTGATTGCAACAGTCGGAACACGACGGTCAAATGCGTCTGGCGAGGTGATGCCCTGCACTGTCACTCCATCGATGTCCAGCAGACCCTCGATCAGTTGGGCAGCAAGAGATTTCTCATAAGCGAACAGCGTCTCCATCGCAGCACGCAATGCCGGCCGTCCGCTAGTCGCACCTGCCATTGATTCGCCTATCCAGGCGAGGTAATCGACCGCAGCCTTGATTCCCGCAAAGCCTTCATGGCTCTGCGTGCCGGTTTCGAAACACTCAGGTATGGCCGATGCTGCGGGCCTGACCTTGTAAGGCTCCAGCTTCTCGAGCAGTTCGCGCCTTCCCCAAAGTACGCCCTGGTGCGGACCGAAAAACTTGTAGGGGGAGCAAACCAGGAAATCACAGCCGATGGCTTGTACATCAGTTGCAACATGCGGGACCGACTGAACACCGTCGATATACGTCAAGGCGCCGGCGGCTCTTGCCTTCGCACAGATCGTCGTTACGTCGTTCAGCGTCCCGGTCAAATTGCTTGCGCCGCCAACGCAGAGGAGCCGTGTGCGCTCCGTAATCAGATTATCGAGAACCTCGAGATCGAATTCGAATGTGTCGATATTGAAGGGCAGCCACGTGACCTTGAGATCCAGATCCCTGGCGAGCATAGCCCACGGCCAGACATTGGCATCGTGATCCATGCGCGAAAGGATGATCTCGTCGCCGGGTCGAAGCAGCCGGCCGATCGAACGGGAAATATGCATCGTTATTGTCGTCATGTTCTGACCGAACACGATCTCGTCACTCGACGGCGCATTGAGAAGATCCGCCATCGCATCACGGGCCGAGCTGACAATCTCACCTGCTGCTTGTGACGTTCGGAAATAGCCGCCCAGATTCGCATTGGCTGACAGCAAGCAAGCGGACATTGCGTCGGCGACCGTCCTGGGCACCTGTGTACCAGCGGGGTTGTCGAGGTAGATACGGCGTACGCCGTCGTCCTTTATGGCAAGCGCAGGAAACTGCGCCCGCACAGCGTCGAGATCAAATGACATTCCTTATTCCTCGGCCTTGCCGCCCCATT
>CALDZH010000150.1 GCA_937944275.1 uncultured Woeseiaceae bacterium | reverse complement strand
TTTTCAGGTTTTAGCGAAATCAGTCACTTATGGTTGCCTTGGCTGGATTCCTGTCATTCTCTACTTGTTAGATGCGCGAATCCTCAATTTGGATTGAGGTCAGGCGAAAAAATTTCCTTCATGTCAACGTTAGCTTGCCCCTGGTGCTGATGTGGCCGGCCGGAGTGTTCGACGTTCCTTCCAGCGCCTGATGACATTCGCCTGGATCATGAGAAGGCTGGGTGTCAGAACCAGTGTCAGAATAGTCGCGAATGCAAGCCCGCCGGCGACAGATGACGCGAGCTGCGTCCACCACTGCGAGCTTGGTGCACCGATTGAGACGTCGCGATCGATCAGGTTGATATTGACACCCAGGACCATCGGCAACAGGCCGACAATCGTCGTGACCGTCGTCAGAAGCACCGGTCGCAGGCGTATCGCACAGGTCCGCAGAATGGCATCAAAAGATTGCTCGCCACGGCTACGTAACACGTTGTAGGTATCGATGAATACAATGTTGTTGTTCACGACAATTCCCGCGAGCGTGATCACGCCGACGCTGCTCATGATCACGCCGAACGGCTTGCCCATGACGAGATGACCGAGCAGTACTCCGCCTGTCGAGAAGAGAACCGCTGTCAGGATAAGACCAGCCTGATAGATGCTGTTGAACTGCGTGACGAGAATGATCGCCATAATGGCGAGCGCCATCATCATGGCTCGGGCCAGGAAATCCATATCTTCCTGCTGATCCTCGGTGCTACCCCGGAACGAGAAACTGACGCGCGGGTCGATACCCAGGTCCGAAAGAGTCGCTTTGAGTTGGCGAACTACATCGTCGACGAGTACGCCGGCAGCGACATCCGCATCGATTGCCAATGTGCGTCGCATATCGGTGCGCCGAATCGTCCCAACTTTCTGCGCCGGCATGCGTTCAATGAACGTGCTGATCGGCACGAGGCCTTGATCTGTTGGGATACGTAGCTCATCAATTTGCGCCAGGCTGCGACTACTTTCCGGGTAACGCACCCTGATGTCGATTTCATCGTCACTGTCGTCAGGGCGATATTCGCCTATCTTTATGCCGTTGGTTACCAGTTGCACCATCGCGCCAACCAGGGAAATGTCGGCTCCAAAGCGAGCAGCTTCCGCACGATCTACCTTGATCTGCCATTCGATACCTGGCAGCGGACGGCTGTCCTCGATGTTGACAATATCGGCATCCAATTCCATGAGCGCTCGCACACGTGCAACCGCGTCGCTCAGATGCTCCGGAAAGCGAGACGAGAACTCGATACGTATCGGTTTGCCCATCGGGGGGCCGGAGTCGGGCTTGCGGGTTTCTATGCGGATGCCAACGAGGTCGTTGGTTCGTTCCTGGATATCGGCCAGGATTTCGTCAGCGGGGCGGCGGGCCTCCCAGTCGACATAGTTGAGGGTCAGTGAGCCAATTTGGTCCTCGGCGCCCTGGTCACTGCTACCTGTCTTTGCGTACAGGTACTTGATCTCCGGCATGCCGAGTATGCGGTCTTCAACCTGCCGCACGAGGCGGTCGCGTTCCTCTGTCGACAGGTCACCACGCGCGCGTATGTCAACCATTCCGAATGGCTGCTCGACATCGGGGAAATACTCGATACCTTTGCCGAATATGAAGAACGCGGCATACACGGCAACCAACAGCGCCGAGACGCCCGCGACATTCAGAGACGGCTTTTGCAGCGTGCGCTTCAGGAACTGGATGTAGCTACCAGTGAAACCCGTGACGTCGTCGAGATTGCCCGTCTCGGCTGCGGCCAGGTTGCGACGCGCTTCCTCGGTATTGGCACCGGTGCGACCAAAAATGGAGCCCAGTGTTGGTACGAACAACAGGGCCATCACGAGTGACGCCGAGAGTACTGCAATCATCGTGATAGGCAGGTACTTCATGAATTCGCCCGAGGTGCCCGGCCAAAGCGCCAGCGGTACAAACGCTGCGAGCGTGGTACAGGTCGAGGCGATGATCGGCCAGGCCATGCGTGTGGCTGCGCGTGAATACGAGTCATGGCGCGAATCACCTTCAGCCATGCGCCGATCGGCCATTTCCGTTACCACAATGGCGCCGTCGACGAGCATGCCGACGGCCATGATGAGTGCAAACAGGACCACCATATTGATCGTCACGCCGAACGAACCGATCAACAGAATGCCCATCAGAAAGCTACCCGGAATCGCAACGCCGACGAGCAGGGCCGAGCGAATACCCAGTATGCCGATGATGACTATGAAGACGAGCAATACAGCGGCGAGAACATTGTTCTGCAGCTCAGAGAGCATGTCGTTGACGTCGTCGGATTTGTCACGCGACGCGATGATCTCGATTTCGCGTGGCCAGAAGGCTCGTTCCTCATCGACAATCGCATTCACCTCATCGATCGTATCAATGATGTTCGCGCGAGAACGCTGGACGACCTCGATAGCGAGTGCGGGTTTGCCGTTTAATCGGGCGACGCTTTCGGCATCCTTGTAGGTACGCCGAACCTGGGCGATATCCTTGAAGTGAACAACCCGCTCACCGACAGCTTTGATCGGCAAGTCGAGCACGTCTTCCGCACTCTCGAAAACACCTGGCACTTTAACCGGAAAGCGTCCTTCCTCAGAGTGCAGGGCCCCTGCGGCAACAAGGCGGTTATTGCGGCTCACAAAGGAGATGATCTGCGCCTGATCGAGACCATAACTTTCCATTGCAAGAGGATCGACGACGACCTCCATGAGCTCTTCGCGCGTTCCGATGAGGTTTACTTCGAGAACACCCGGCAGCGCTTCCAGTTTCTCCTTCAGATCTTTGGCGATAGTCGTGAGCGTGCGCTCCGGCACGTTGCCGGCGAGATTCAGTACGAGCATCGGATCAAAGCGTGACACCTTGACTTCGTTGACGGTCGGCTCTTCTGTTTCGCCGGGGAGTTTTGCCTGGGCGAGGTCGACTTTCTCTCTAACGTCCTGCATAGCCCGCTTGGTATCGATGCCTGCGTCGAATTCAAGTTGCACATTGGCGCCGCCCTCATACGCGTTCGCCGTCATTTCTTTCACGCCCTCAATGGAGCGCAGTTCCTGTTCGACGGGACGCACGAGCAAGCGCTCCGCATCCTCAGGGGAAATACCGTCGTGCTCGATGCTGACATAGATGATCGGGATCTCTATGTCAGGTTCGGCCTCTTTCGGAATAGTCGAGTACGCGACGACTCCGCCAATGAGTACAACGAGCAATGATAAGATGACGGTCCGCGACCGCAGCATTGCCAGCTCTATCACGTTCATTAGTCGGGATCCTCGTCCCCTTTGGCGGCGACGGCGGTTTCGACATCACTCTCGGGGACCGCGACGACGATGGCACCAGATGCCACATAGCCCTGCCCAACAGTGATGATGGTTGCGGTTTTGGGCAACCCGACGAGCCAGACACCGTCATTGGATGACAGCGCGATGTCCGCGACGACGAATTCGACTTTCCCACCGTCGCTGATGATCTTGACGCCTACATTGCCAGCATCATCAAGCGTCAGAAGGGCAGGCGATACACGATGCGCCAGAACGGATTCAGCCGGGATGCGCAATTCAGCCGTGCCTCCCACGCGCAAAGCACCTTTTGTGTTGTCAACCTCGAGCTCGACGCCAAAAGTTCTAGTGCCTTCATCCGCGACTGGCGCGACGTACCGGATGCGGCCGCGCACTGTTTCACCGGTCGCGAGGGTTGCTTCTGCCATATCTCCGACGCTTACGAAGCGAGCATCAAACTCCGACAAATTGGCGTTGACGATAATCATGCGATTGTCGACATAGGTGGCGATCGGGTCGCCGCGCTTCACGAAGTCACCAATCTCGACGGCACGAGCTTGCAAGGCGCCGGCAAACGGAGCGCGCACTGTCATGTAGTCGAGGTCCAGTTTTGCCCGCGTCCACTCGGCTCTGGCAGCTTCGAGCAATGCCACGGATTCTTGCAGTTGAGCCTCAGAGACGTAGCTTTCTGACTTCAGGCGCTCGCGTGCCGCGTATTCGACTTCGCGTTGCCTGACGGTCGCCTCGGCCTGAGACAGTCGAGCTGAACGATCACGTTCGTCCAGTCTTACGATCACATCACCCTGCTCCAGGTTTGAACCACGTTCGGCTCCAACACGCACGATGCGACCGTCCGTCTCGGCGGCAAGATGCACCACTCGAGCAGGCGCGGTCTTGCCGTTGACCACGATCATGCGCATGACTTCTTCTGCGGACTGCGTACGCACGCGGACCGCGTTTTTTGATGCGGTCGTCTGATCGGCTGTGTTAGTCGAAACTATGTCATCGCCCTTGGGGCCGAACTGTCCTGATGCCAGCCAAAGAGCGATGGTGACAATTACGCCGGCTGAGATGAGCCAGGATTTTTGCCGCTTGTTGTTGCCCGATTCCATTTCCCAAATACCCTTATACAGCGGCAGTCTTCGCCACTGGCTCTTCGGTCAGCAAGTGACGGTTTTCAGTAATGTACTTTTCCATCGCGGTGGCGATGGCTTTGCCGAAACCGAGCACGAATTTTTCGCCTTCTTCCCAATCCGACATCGACTCCGCTTCCAGTTGGCGGAACATCTCGCGGTACTTGGCGATTTCCTCAAGGCGATAATCGAGTACGGCCTCGATCGCTTCCCCTTGCATCAGATGCGCAAAACACATCGTGGCAAGGAATTCAGATCGAATCTTGTGACAGGGGCTCGTGTTTTCCAGCGCTTTAAGAAGGAACTGCCTGCCTTCTTCGGTAATCTGATAGACCTTGCGATCAGGTTTGCCTTCCTGCGCTATCTGTTCGCAGCTGACAAATCCCTGCTTCGACAGAGACGACAGGGCGGGGTAGATCGAGCCGTAGCCGGCCGCAAAAAAGTGGCCAAAGGTCGATTCGAAATTCTTCTTGAGGTCGTAACCCGAAGCTGGCCCATCGGTCAGCATTCCGAGACAAACAGTCTTGACATCCATCGCACACACACTCGGCAGCTAAAGCTACCCATATATCGGGGCGATGTATAATATCAATTTGATATATAAAGTCCAGATATATTGTGTAACAAAATGTGTGCCGACTTCCCCCGGGTTAGCTGAAATGCTGGGCGAGGTAGGGATTTAGCAGACGGCCCGAAGAATCGAGCTGTCGGCGGATCTTGCGGAAGAAATCCAGGCGGTTCGAATACATCTGTTTTCCGTATTCCGCGCGCATGGACCGGGACTGGCAAAACAGCGGTGTACCACTCCAGTTCTCGGCGAACTGTGCAAGGTCGATGACAAAGTCCTCCCAGCCCTTCTCCTGTGTTGACGTGGTTTGCAGGGCGATAAGCGGTTCGTCGAACGAAGGTGACAACAAGGCGGACGTGTCTCTGCCGATGCGAAAGCCGACGGCGGGAAGGTCATTGCGGTAACCGGAGCCGGCGAACGTTTCGCGACAAAATTCTCTATAGGCTTTGACGACAACCGAAAAATCCGATGCCGGGAAGCACCAGGTTGATCGCAGAAGACTTCTAGATCTGCGACGCCGGCGGGTGCCGGTAGCTGTGGCGTTGTTACCGGTTCCGACCAACCGGGAATTGACCATGCCGTGAGTCGCGGCACAGATACTGTCCATGAGCCGGTACTTGACCGACGGTATTGGCAGCACGCGGTTCAACGACTTGAATACATGGGGAAGCACCGTGCTTTCGCCCCAGTCTTTCAGTTTCCAAGGCGCGCCATAGGAATAGTTGGGCGAGGCCTCGTATCGCCGCAGATCGATATAGACGCGATCCACGTGCGGCAATACGTAGAATTTGAACCCTACCTCACGCGAGGCGAGACGATTCGCCACGTCGGCAAAGGTATCGATCGAAAGGCCGCGATGTTTTGCCGAAAACGTCATAATTGGTCGAACGCACAGCGTGACCTCGTAGATTGCTCCAAGAAGACCGTAGCTAAGTCGAAATGCGTTGAGGAGGTGTTTTTGCTGCTTTGACACTTTCATCAGCTTGCCCAGCGGAGTGACGACCTTCATGCTCATGACCTGTGTCGAAAGGAAAGCAGCCTGGTCTCCTATGCCAGGGCCCATGCAGGGCGAAGCGACTGCACCGCCAACGGTACGTTCCATCTGGTCATGATTGCCAATGAGTTCAAGTCCTTGCTCTGCCAGCGCGGCGACCAGCGTACCCAGGCGTACTCCGGTTTCTGTCGTCACCGTATGGTTGTAAGTATCAATTCCAACGATTCGATCGAGCCCGGTGATGTCGATCGTGGTGCCTGTCGAGCACGTGTTGCAGTCAGTTGACGCGGTACCGGCACCTCGAATACGAATCGGCGTTGCCACATTGCTCGCAGGATCCAGGCAGCGCATGAGATCTGCGAGGTTAGCGGGTTTGACCGTATTTGTCGGGGCCTGGCGTCTTACGAAGCGGCCGGTGTCACGGAATCTCGGGGATGCCATCCTTGTCTCCAGCATTGTCGGTCCATTGCCAAAGACACACAGGCCGCATCGGTGTGACGATGTGGGTTCGTGTTGGTAGCCCCGCTGTCGTAGGTAAGACCCTTAGACCGGAAGCTTTGCGACGCTGTCTTTCGACAGGTGTGCCTTTGTCAAACGATGTCCGATACTTGCACAAGGAAACATAGCTTGCAACGAAGTAGTTCCGCACCAATTATTCTGTCAAATGCGTGGGACGTGTATGGTATTCATACCAATGAATTAGGGATCGATCAGCAGTCACATGGGAATGTTTTCAACATTGGTGGGTAGCCGTCTGCCGCCCCGGTATCAGCGTTTTTTCAAGTTGCCGGAGCGGCGTCAATCCTGCAAGGCGGAAAATACCCGCGAGACAATTCTCGGGCAGGCCGCGCAACGCTGGATTGAGGGGCATCAGGCAAGCGCGGGACTGTATCGGCTCGATTCGGGGCAGGACGCGATGGGTGCCAGAGTCGGGTTGATCGATCGTGCCGAGCAGACGATCGATGTGCAAAGTTACCTGATCAAGGATGACGTCAGCGGGAACCTGATTGGGCTACACCTCGCTGCGGCGGCTGATCGTGGTGTGCGGGTGCGTTTGCTGATGGATGACGCGCTTACTGAAGAGGTCGACTCCGGTCTGCTGTCACTCGATAAACACGAAAACATCGAAGTCAGGGTATTCAATCCGTTTCCGCGGCGTCGCTCCCGCTTCATCAGTCTCCTGGCGAACTTCAACATTCTTAACCGGCGCATGCACAACAAGACGTTTACTGTGGACAACCAGGTGACGATTGTAGGAGGCCGCAATCTCGCCGACGAGTATTACCAGGCGGGGGGAGAAACCGAGTTCATTGACGAAGACCTGCTTGTGATCGGTGAGCCCGTTGATGATGTATCCGACGGGTTCGATGAATACTGGAATTCGCCGGAAGCGATTCCAATGGCGGCCTTCGACAGAATGGTTGCCCACAGTAGCGTGGCTGAGTCTGTAAAGGAGGCGCGAAAATATGTGGATGAGCATCTGGACACGCCTTTCCTCAAGGGTATGGACAGCCGCCTTGTTGAAGAATTCATAGCAGGCAGGCTGGCGCTGGTCGGCGGCAGTGCGGAAGTTGTGCAGGATCGGCCGGACAAGGTACGAAAGCTCGTCCGTCGGCGTAATAGTGTTACCAGTGATTTCCTGCAAAAGATGGTGTCGGCCGCGGACAAGGAACTGATAGTCATTTCACCTTACTTCGTGCCGCAACAGCAGGGTGTGGATTTTTTCGGTGCTCTTGTGAAAAAGGGGGTGCGTGTCGTCATAATCAGCAATTCACTCGCATCGACCAACCACTCAAGTGTGCATGCCGTGTACGCAAGATATCGTAAACCTCTCTTGCGCCAGGGTGTCGAATTGTATGAACTACGGCCACGATTCGAGGCTATGGCAACAGAGACAAAACTTACGCTGCACTCCAAGGTTGCGACGGTCGATCGGCAACGCCTGTTCGTCGGCTCCTTCAACCTCGATCCGCGGTCACTTTACCTGAATACGGAAATGGGTATAGCCGTTGACTCACCCGAGCTTTCCACAAATATGGCGACGAGCATCCTCGATACGCTGCCAGACTTTGCCTACAAGCTTCGACTGTCGCGCAAAGGCAGACTTCAATGGCTGTTACAGACTGCAGGGGTCGAGGAAGTGATAACGACGGAACCACAAACGAGCCTCCTGAGGCGTTTTCTGACCAAGCTCATGAGTTTTCTGCCTATTGAGGAGCAGATGTAGTGCTACGTCTTGCGGCGACTCTGATGCT
>CALDZH010000149.1 GCA_937944275.1 uncultured Woeseiaceae bacterium | reverse complement strand
CGATGTATACGGAAATACCGGCTGCTGAAGCTACCGGTCATTTCGAATTGCGAGCCAATTCGATGGTAGTGCAGATAACGCACGATGCCAAAGGGCGTGCAACCGGTGTGGTTTACAAGGATAAGGACGGTGCACTGCACGAGCAGAAGGCGCGCGCTGTTTGTGTCGCAGGCAATGTCGTCGAAACAACCCGTTTGTTGCTGAATTCGGAATCGTCGCTCTTCCCGGACGGGCTGGGTAATTCCACTGGCAACGTCGGTAAGCACTACACCCGCCACACATTTGGTATTGCGTTCGGCTTGATGCCCAAGCCGGTCAACTTTCATCGCGGTACGCGGCAGTCCGGCATTATTCTCGATGAACAATACCACAAGCCGGAGCGCGGTTTCGCCGGCGGCTATATCATCGAAACACTTGGCGTCGATCCCTGGAACGTATCGAATGCTGTCGGCGGCTGGGGACCCGAGAATACTGTCTTTGCGGAAAACTACACGCACCTTGCGGGTATATTCATCACTGGCGAAGACCCGCCCGAGGCCCGTAATCGCATCACCCTGCATCCGACGGAGCGCGATGAAAACGGTTTGCCAGTGCCGGTGATTGACTACCGCGATCACGCGAATACGCTGGCAATGCGCGAACACTCGATGAAGAAAAGCCGCGAACTGTATGAGTCGCTGGGTGCTACTCATTTTTTCGGCGGGGACATTCCCGTCGGTGCCCACAACATGGGAGTGGCCCGCATGAGCGCCGATCCCAAGGACGGAGTCACCAATCGATGGGGGCAGGCGCATGACATGGAAAACCTGTTCGTCAGCGACGGCAGCACGTTCAGCACCAGTGCTGCAGCGAACCCGACGCTCACGATTGTGGCGCTGGCTATTCGCCAAGCCGATCATATTGCAGAACGAATGAAAAACAAGTCGCTGTAGATTCTATTTCCGTGAGAAGAGTTCTTTTCGTCGGGCTGGCAGTTTTTCTGCATGTGTTCGCATGGGCTTCTGTCGCGGCCGAAAATGCGCAAATCGAATTGCCAACAGAAATGTGCCGAGACTATTTTTTTGTCCCGGTGACGTTGGCTCCCAAAGATGGGTATCCGGAAGATCGGACGCTCTGGTTTCTGCACGATACGGGAGCATCGTCCAGCTTTGTGGATCCGGACAGTATTGATCGTGTCGCGAATATTCGTCCGAAGCCCGGGACTCGCGTTAATATGCGCGACGTTACAATCGGACCGCTCGAGTATTCGCGCATCACGGCGCGAGCCGGTGAACTTGATCACCTTTCCGTTGCGCTGGGACGCACGGTCGATGGCATCCTGTCATTCGGCGCTTTCAAGGACTTTCTTCTTACGCTTGACTACCAGGCGGGCGTACTGCGCGTCGAGAAAGGCAAACTTCCAAGGCCAAACGGCGTTGATGTTTTTTCGGCGAAAGGAAAAGATTATCGGCCCTGGATGAGTGTGAAGTTCGGCCGAAAGTCCAGGCGAATGCTGATTGACAGCGGTGCGGGAACGGCCTCTTTTGTTGTGCGACGCCTCGACAAGTATCAAACCGTGTCGGAACCGAAGGTGACTGGAGTAACGACCGGGTTGAAATCGGACGATATAGAGGTGCGCAAAAAAGCCCGAGCGGCCCAGCCGGTGTTGCTGGGGGCGCATATTCTTCAGGCACCGATTCTGGCGTCGACCAAAGATACCGAGATTATCGGCGGTGACGTAATGAAACATTTTGTCTGGACATTTGACCAGTCAACGAAGCGTTTTCGCATGACTCGCAGTGATCCGGGCGCCGAAATTGAGTTTGCCCCGGTGACCGGCCTTGGACTGCTGTACACGCCAAGTGCCGATGGCCTTCTTGTGCGCAAAATTCTCGAGGATTCACCGGCTCGGCAGCTTGATATCAAGCCCGGAGACCTGGTGACCCACTTCGATGGGAAACTCCTGGAGCAACGCGGCTGCGATACGCAAGATGAAGGCACGCGCATGATCGGGTTCGTACGCGATGGGCAGTTCCGGGAGCTGAATCTGGAAATCTATACCCAGGTGCCTTGAGTCGAAAAATACTGCGTTACTGCGCTATGATCGGGTCCAGCAACCACAAACCAGGGAGTTCCGATGGCGATTGAATTCGAGTTGAATGGTGAGACTGTCAGCCTGGAGGTGGACCCGGCCATGCCGCTATTGTGGGCGATCCGCGATATTGCAGGATTGACCGGTACCAAGTACGGGTGCGGCAAGGCGCTTTGTGGTTCCTGCGTTGTGCATATTAATGGCCAACCGATGCGGTCTTGCGTAACCCCCGCTGCTACTGCGGCTGGCAGTGTCGTGACTACGATCGAAGGGCTCTCAGCGGACGGCAGTCACCCGGTGCAGGTCGCGTGGCGTGAACTCAATGTCGCGCAATGCGGCTATTGTCAGTCCGGGCAAATCATGAGCGCGGTTGCGTTGCTGGAGCGATCGCCGAACCCATCTGACGACGAAATCGATGCGGCGATGAGCGGCAATATCTGCCGCTGTGGTACCTATACACGCATTCGCAAAGCGATCCACAAAGTTGCGGAGGATCAGTCATGAGTGAACTCAGAAAGATCAGCCGCCGCGAATTCATGAAACGCACTGGCCAGGCCGGTGGCGGCCTCGTTTTCGCCCTGTCGTTCGCCAGCGCGTGCCAACCCGAGGAACAGGCAGTCGGCCCGGCTGCGAAAGCAAGCGCATCGGTGGCGCCGAACGTCTACGTCAATATGCGCAATGACGGTATTGTCGAAATTTACTGCCATCGCTCCGAGATGGGGCAGGGCATTCGCACGTCATTGCCGCAGGTAATAGCAGATGAACTCGAAGCCGACTGGGACAAGATCAAGGTAATCCAGGCGATTGGTCATGAGAAATACGGTGACCAGAATACGGATGGCTCGACGAGTATTCGTCAGCACTTCGACCTGCTCCGGAATGCGGGGGCAACAGCGCGCGACATGATGATTGCTGCAGCTGCCAGTGTTTGGGGTGTCCCGGCGGAAGAATGCGTTGCGCGCGAGCATGCCGTTCATCACGAGGCGAGCGGTCAGTCGGCCGGATTCGGCGATCTCGTGGATACGGCGATCGGCATGCCGCAACCGGAGAAAGCAGACTTCAAGGACCGAAAAGACTATCGCTATATTGGCAAGCCGATGGACACGATCGACGGCATGGCGTTCACGACCGGTGGTGCCATGTACGGCACCGACACGGTTCTGCCAAACATGCTTTATGCGTCGATAGAACGATGCCCGGCATTCGGCGGTAAGGTTGTTTCGTTTGATGATACCGCTGCCCGTGCAGTTGCAGGCGTTACTGACGTTATCAGGATGCCGGACCCGACCGCCCCGCTGGTCTTTAATGTCCTGGGTGGCGTTGCGGTGTTGGCCGACAATACCTGGTCAGCCGAATCAGGCCGCAAGGCGCTGCAGATCGAATGGGACCAGGGCGCCAATGCCGAGCATCAAAGTGATACGTACAAGGAAGCGCTTGTAGCATCGGCGAGCGCACCGGGAACGACGGTTCTCAACCGCGGCGATGCAGATATCGCGACCGATAGTGAATTCGAAGCTGTCTACTACGCACCGTATCTGTCGCAGGCACCGATGGAACCGCCAGCGGCTACGGCCCGTGTCAACGAGGATGGGACGTGCGAGGTCTGGGCCTGCACGCAGGATCCGCAGACTGCCCGCGATGTAGTTGCCGGTACGCTGGGACTGGAGAAGGAACAGGTTACGATTAACGTGACGTTGCTCGGCGGAGGCTTCGGCCGCAAATCCAAGCCGGATTTCATTGCCGAAGCGGCCTGGCTGGCCCGCGAAACAGGCCGGCCCGTAAAGGTTACCTGGACCCGGGAAGATGATATCCGGCACGGCTATCTGCACTCGGTCAGCGCACAGTATTTCAAAGCCGGTATGGACGCCGATGGCAAGACGGCCAGCTGGTTGCAGCGCACGAGCTTTCCGTCGATCGCCTCGACGTTCGCCCCGGGCGTGACGGGCCCCGCTGGGTTCGAGCTCGACCTCGGACTCCTCGACAGTCCGTGGCATGTGCCCAACATGCGTATCGAAACCTGCGATGCAGTGGCGCACGCGCGC
The DNA here is from genome assembly GCA_937944275.1 of uncultured Woeseiaceae bacterium. Taxonomy (GTDB): domain Bacteria; phylum Pseudomonadota; class Gammaproteobacteria; order Steroidobacterales; family Woeseiaceae; genus UBA1847. Next base: position 872 of record CALDZH010000149.1, on the reverse strand, counting down.
ATCGGCTGGTTGCGGTCCGTCTGCAACGTGTTTCATGCGTTTGGTGCCTGCAGCTTTGTCGACGAACTGGCACATGTGAAGGGCATGGATCCGAAAGATCATCTTCTCGAGATAATCGGACCAGCGCGCAAGATCGATCCAAAAGATGATGGTGGCGAATACACGAACTATGCGCAGGATCTTGAAAAACACCCGGTTGATACGGGCCGTCTGGCAGCTGTAGCCGAGAAGGTTGCCGAGATGGCAGGCTGGGGGCGCGAGTTACCGGAAGGCCGTGGTCTTGGCATTGCCGTGCATCGATCGTTCCTGTCTTACACGGGTGCGGTTGCGGAAGTCAGCGTTGACGAGAACGGCAAACTGGTCGTGCACGAAATGTGGACCTGCATCGATGCCGGCACGGTGGTCAATCCGGACCGCGTCGTTTCCCAGATGGAAGGCGCCGGTATCTTCGGCATGAGCATCGCACTGCACGGTGAGCTGACCGCGAGGAACGGCGCTATCGTAGAAGGCAACTTCGACGCGTACCCGGTGGTGCGGATGAGCGAAGCGCCTGAGGCGATTCATTGCCACATCATGGAGTCGGATGCTCCCCCGGGAGGCGTTGGAGAACCCGGCGTACCGCCAGTTGCACCGGCAATCGTCAATGCGTATTTCGCTGCGAGTGGCAAACGCATCCGCGAACTGCCGCTCAGGAATGCGGGGCTCACTTAGGGGAACTTGCTGGCGGGCGTGCCTGCGGGTGATCAGCACATGAGCATCGACGACGAACTGTACGACGCGATCGTATTTGGCGAGCGGGACAAGGTTGTTGAGGTTGTGCAGCGCTCTGTCGATGCCGGCGTAGACGTTGGCGAGCTGCTCAATGTCACAAT
>CALDZH010000148.1 GCA_937944275.1 uncultured Woeseiaceae bacterium | reverse complement strand
GATGCGTGCAGGTCTTGCGCCTTACGCTGCAGACGAGTCGCACAGCCGCGGCAGACGATATGCCGAACCCGAACCGGCCTACCGTGGTGAGTACCAGCGCGATCGGGACCGCATAATTCATTCAACGGCCTTCCGCCGCCTAGTTTACAAGACGCAGGTATTCGTTACTCACGAGGGCGATTTGTATCGCACTCGACTGACCCATTCGCTCGAGGTCTCGCAAATCGGCCGCTCGGTCGCCGTTGCATTGAACCTCAACGAAGCACTGACTGAGGCCATCTGCCTGGCACATGATCTCGGGCATACGCCCTTCGGGCATGCGGGTCAGGATACCCTCAATGCCTGCATGCGCGACTTCGGCGGCTTTGAGCATAACTTGCAGTCCCTGCGTGTCGTCGACGAACTCGAAGCGAAGTACGCGGATTTCCCGGGGCTGAACCTCATGTTTGAGACGCGCGAGGGCATACTCAAGCATTGCTCAACGCGCAATGCGCAACAGCTCGGCGACGTCGGCCGGCGTTTTCTCGAGCGTAAGCAACCCGGCCTTGAAGCGCAGATAGTAAATATTGCGGATGCGGTCGCTTATAACAATCATGACGTGGATGACGGTTTCCGAGCGGGCTTGCTGACGCTCGATCAGCTTCGTGCGCAGGCGCTCTTCGAAAATCAGTACCAGGAGGTTCATACGCTTTATCCCGAGCTCGAAGACCGGCGACTGATCTACGAGATCATTCGCCGCATGATCGGAACGGTCGTCACCGATCTGATTGAGGAAACCAAGCGCCAAATTGATGCCTCCGGTGTGCGATCGATCGACGAGGTAAGGAATCAAAGCCAACCGCTCGTAAATATGTCACCGGCCGTGTACGAGCAGCACGTGTCGCTGAAGCGTTTTCTGAACAAGCACCTCTACCGGCATGAACAGAAGCTCGAGATGACCCGGCGCGCCCAGGGTATCGTCAGGGACCTTTTTGATGCCTATTCGGATGATGTATCGCTTATGCCGAGCCAGTTCGCGGAAACCGCGGCACAGCTGGATGAAGTGGCACGAGCAAGGGTTGTCGCCGACTACATCGCGGGAATGACCGACCGCTATGCGATCGCCGCACACGAGGGGCTCGCGGGCTGATATCATTCGCGCCTCGGCTGCTGGGGCGGCCCCCTGCGGCCCGCTCCCTCTTCAGGAAATTTATCGTGCAACACAAAAACATACCCAGTAAGGATCGCTTGATCTTCGCTATGGACGTCCCAACCTGCGAGCGAGCAAAGCAGCTCGCGGAGGAGTTGGACGATGCGGTAACGTTCTACAAGATAGGGCTTGAGCTCATGATGAGCGGCGAGTACTTCGAGCTACTTGACTGGATGCTTGCACGAGACAAGAAGGTGTTTTGCGATCTAAAGTTCTTCGACATACCGGCAACTGTCGGGTCTGCTGTGCGCTCCCTGAAAGATCGTGGTGCAACCTTTGTAACTGTTCATGGGAATCGTTCAATCATGGAGGCAGCAGCTGAGAACAAGGGCGATACGCTCAAAGTACTTGGCGTGACGGTGCTGACAAGTCTCGACCGTGGCGATCTTGATGACCTCGGCTTTGAATGTGACGTTCGTGACCTGGTCCTGTCCCGGGCAAAACAGTGCCTGGAGTCGGGCTGCGATGGCGTAATTTCTTCGGGACTCGAGGTGCCAACCCTGAGAGAATTTGTTGACGAGAAGCTGCTGGTCGTATCGCCCGGTATTCGGCCGGTGGACAATAAGCCGGTCGGTGACCAGAAGCGGGTTGTAACTGTTGAGACGGCCTTCCAGAATGGGTGCGACTACATTGTGGTTGGTCGACCGATTCGGGATGCGGATAGTCCGCGCGCGGCGGCGGAAGCCATGCAGGCTTCCATTGAAGACCAGGTAGGTGCCCTGTGACTGAATTGAAAAACGACCTTCTTTTGCGCGCGTTGTTGCGCCAGCCCACATCCCGTACGCCGCTCTGGATTATGCGCCAGGCTGGTCGTTATCTGCCGGAGTATCGTGCTACCCGCGCCGAGGCCGGTGATTTCATGAGCCTGTGCCGCAATCCGGATCTTGCATGTGAAGTTACGATGCAACCACTCAGGCGGTATGCGCTCGACGCTGCCATTTTGTTTTCCGACATTCTTACTGTTCCCGATGCTATGGGGCTTGGGCTGTATTTCGTGACGGGTGAAGGACCGAAATTCAAGAGTCCGGTGCAGACCGCTGATGCGATTCGTGGCCTGAAAGTGCCCGATGTCGAAAAAGAGCTCGGCTACGTGTTCGACGCGGTACGAACCATTCGTCGTGAGCTGAACGGTAAGGTACCCCTGATCGGTTTTGCGGGCAGCCCGTTTACCTGCGGCACGTATATGGTTGAAGGTGGCTCGAGCAGGGAATTCCCAATAATCAAAGGTCTGGCGAAAGAAGCGCCAGACGTCCTTGACGAGCTCATGGATAAAGTCGCGGAAACGACGACCGAATATCTCAATGCCCAGATCGAAGCGGGTGCCCAGGCAGTACAGATCTTTGATACCTGGGGTGCGGCACTTGATCCTGACGACTTCCGCCGCTTTTCTCTGGCAAGTATGCAGAAGATCGTAGATGGCCTGACGCGTGAAAAAGATGGCCGGACAATTCCGGTCATACTGTTCACTAAAGGTGCCGGCCCGCTGCTCAGGGATCTGGCTGATACGGGCTGTGATGCGCTAGGTGTTGACTGGACTACCGACCTTGCTCAGGCGCGAGAATACGTGCAGGACAGGGTTGCCCTGCAGGGGAATCTGGACCCGGCAACATTGCGCGAAAGCCCGGAAGTCATTCGGGAAGGCGTAGCGAGGACGCTTGCGAGTTACGGTGATGGCCCGGGGCACGTATTCAACCTCGGTCACGGGATCACGCCCGACATCGATCCCGATAATCTCGGCGTGCTCGTCGACGCGGTGCACGAGCTGAGTCCGCAGTATCATAAATAGAGGATGGGACACCCAATAGGGTGTCCCCCCCTTCTCGTTACTCGTCGCGGAGTTCCCGCCGCAGAATCTTGCCGACGTTGGTCTTGGGCAATTCGTCACGGAATTCGATCATCTTCGGGCGCTTGTAGCCGGTCAGGTTTGCGCGGCAGTGATCGATAATATCCTGCTCTGTGAGTCTTTCGTCCTTGCGAACAGCGAAGATCTTGACGACCTCACCCGAGCGCTCATCGGTGACTCCGATGGCTGCGGCTTCCAGTATGCCGTCCAGCTCGACAACGACATTTTCGATTTCATTGGGATATACGTTGAAGCCGGACACGAGAATCATGTCTTTCTTGCGATCCTCTATCCAGAAGAAACCATCTTCGTCCATACGGCCGACGTCGCCGGTTTTCAGCCAGCCACCCGGCAACATTACATCGGCCGTATCTTTGGGTCGCTGCCAGTAGCCTTCCATTACCTGCGGGCCCTTGATGCAGATTTCGCCAACTTCGCCAAGTGGCAGCTCATTGCCGTCGTCGCCAACAATTATCACGTCGGTCGACGGTACCGGCAGCCCGATTGTGCCGTTGAAGTCGCTATCGATCGTGCAACAGATCGCGACCGGAGAGGTTTCCGTCAGTCCGTAGCCCTGCAGGACCGTACGCCCGGTCTTCTGTTTCCATTCCTTGGCCACAGCGGGTTGTACCGCCATGCCCCCACCAATACAAACGCGCAGAGGACTGAAGTCGATCTTGTCAAAACTGGGCGTATGCATGAGCGAGGCGAACATCGTGTTGACACCCGTGAACAGGTTGAAGTCAAAGCGCGCGATTTCCTTTGCAAAGCCCTCGAAATCTCGTGGGTTGGAGATCAGCACGTTTTCGCCGCCCTGGGCCATTACGGTCAGGCAATTCCCTTCCAGCGAAAAAATGTGGTAGAGCGGCAGCGCCGTAATCGCAATGATAGGCTCAACGCCAGCGTACGCATCGGCCTGCCAGGTGATGGTTTGTTGCACGTTGTAAACCATATTGCGGTGGCTGAGCATTGCGCCCTTGGACACGCCGGTCGTGCCGCCGGTGTATTGCAGGTAGGCGATGTCCGCGTATCCGATATCAACCGGTTTCAGTTTCTTGCCGGCACCGATTTTCAATGCCTGATTGAACGGCGTTCTATTGGCAAAACGGTATGCTGGCACAGCCTTCTTCACGTGCCGCATTACGAGGTTGGTTAAGGTGCTCTTTGGCCAGCCGAGCAGGTCGCCCAGACCCGTCGTGACAACGTGATCGACATCCGTGTCCGCAATGACACCTTCGAGGATGTTCGCGAAATTTTCCAGAATAACGATGCAACGGGCGCCAGAGTCGTTCAGCTGGTGCTTAAGCTCCCTCGCGGTATACAACGGATTGACGTTTACAACGACGAGCCCGGCCCTGAAGATGCCACACATGGCTACGGGGTACTGCAGGACGTTGGGTAGCATGATGGCAACGCGCTCACCGCGCGTCAGTCCGAGTTCCTGTTGCAGGAAGCACGCGAACCGCATCGACAGATCGTTCAGATCAGCGTAGCTGAGCGTCTTACCCATGTTCGAGTAGGCCGCGTTGTCAGGATATGCGGCGAAACTGTGTTCGAACAGATCTTTGACCGAACGCCACGGCGGCGTTGGGACTTCCTCCGGCATGCCTTCCGGATAGGATTTGAGCCAAACTTTTTCCACGGTGTCTCTCTTAAATTACTCCGCGTCTAGTGTAGCGCGGATAATGGGCCAGGCGTTATCCAGGAGAATCGGTTGCGCAGCGACGTTCGGGTGAATGCGGTCCTCCTGGAGTAACTCATCGTTCAAAGCGACACCCTGCATGAAGAATTCGATCCATTTGACGCTGAGGCTCTCTGCGACCTCTGCGTAAACGGCCTCGAATGCCTGAGTGTAGCGGGTACCGTAATTTGTGGGTATACGGATACCTAGCAATACGACATCCGCGCCCGAGGCCTTGGCCTCTGCCACAATAGTTTCGAGATTTTCCTTGATCCGGGCGGGCGGGAAGCCCCGCAGGCCGTCATTGCCGCCGAGTTCCAGTATGATCAGCTCCGGCTTGAACGTCCCCAGGGCATTGTTGATCCGTGCCGCGCCGCCTTCGGTGGTTTCACCGCTAATGCTGGCGTTCACAACGCGATGTTCGTACCCTTGCTCTGCAAGACGTTCTTGCAACAAAGTGGCCCAGGATTGGTCAACGTCAATACCGAAGCCGGCGCTGAGGCTGTCACCGAATATCAACACGGTCGGTGGTTCTCCGGCCTGTACGTCGGCGATCAGCAACAACACAACAAGAGTAAATAGTTTTCGCATGCTGGATCAGTCAGTAGATAAAGTGCTTGTAGCACACAAGTTGAGTAAGGAGGTTAGCAGCCCTGAAGGGACTCTGACCATTCTGAACGACGTCAGTTTCAATATCGTTGCGGGCGAAACCGTTGCCGTCGTCGGTGCATCCGGTGCCGGCAAGTCTACCTTGTTGGCGTTACTTGCGGGGCTGGATCTGCCGACGCAAGGGCACGTGGACCTCAATGGCAGGAATCTTTCGACCCTCGATGAGGATGGCCGCGCGCTCGTACGAGCCGAAAGTGTCGGCTTCGTGTTTCAGTCATTTCACCTGGTTCCTTCGCTCAACGCGCTCGAAAACGTCATGCTGCCTTTAGAACTCGCGGGCCATGAGCAGGCGCGCAAGATGGCGCGGAGCATTATCGAGAAGGTTGGCCTGGCGGAGCGATGGAGCCATTACCCGGCCCAGTTGTCTGGTGGCGAGAAGCAGCGCGTTGCGATTGCCCGCGCGTTTGCCACCGAGCCGGCCGTATTGTTCGCTGACGAACCGACCGGCAACCTGGATAGCCGCACGGGCGCCAACATCATGGAACTCATGTTCGAGTTAAATCGCAGTTCCTCCACGACGCTGATTCTCGTAACGCACGATACTTCCCTTGCAGAACGTTGTGATCGGGTGCTGGCACTCGATGCGGGCAGGCTGGTCAGCGACAGCGGAGTTGCTTCTTGAAAGCTACGCTTTTCGCATTACGGAGTTTTGGTCGTGAACTCAGATCGGGAGAGGTGCTGGTCCTGCTTGCGGCGGTGAGCCTGGCCGTCGCCGCTCTTACCGCCGTCGGGTTTCTGACAGACCGCATCGGCAAGGCGGTCGCGCGCCAGGCCAATGAGGTTCTGGCCGCAGATCTGCGCCTGCGTTCGCAGGCGCCGGTGCCCGACGAGTGGCGCGAAATTGCCGCCGAGTTCGACTTGCAGACGGCCGACACAATGTCTTTTCCGTCGGTAGTCTTTCATGGCGACGAAAATGCGCTATCGACGATCAAGGCCGTAAGTGAAAAATACCCGCTTCGCGGCGCGGTGCGCATAGCTGACGAATTGTTCGGCGAGCAACGCGAAGTCGACGATATACCGGTGCCCGGCGAAGTCTGGGCCGATGGTGCGTTGCTGGCGCGCGTGGGAGCGGAGGTCGGGGACATGCTCGATATTGGTGAGCTGCATCTCCGGGTGTCGGCCGTCCTTACTTACCGGCCGGATCAGTCCATTGGTTTCGCGTCACTTGCACCCACGGTCATACTGAATATCGCCGATATTGGTGCGAGCGGGTTGATAGGCGAGGGCAGTCGGGTCCGCTATGCCTTGCTTGTCGCCGGCGACGAAGATGATGTGACGTCATTTAATGATGCTATCCGGGACAAGCTACCTGAAGAGATTCGCGTCCGCAGCCAGGAAGAAAGCAGCGAGCGTGCATATAACGCAGCGGACCGCGCGCAGCGGTTCCTGTCACTGACTGCCGTGATCAGCCTGCTGCTGAGTGCGGTTGCGGTCGCAATGTCAGCGCGCCGTTTTGCGCAGCGGCGCATGGACACCGTCGCGCTGATGAAGAGCCTCGGCGCTACTCAGGGCTTCGTCATCACGGTTGCCCTCGTGCAGTTATTGCTGCTCGGATTGCTCGGGGTTATGGCTGGTAGCGTCGTGGGCTATGTTGCCGAAGAAGTGCTTGCCCGCATATTGTCCGATCTTCTTGCTGGCGATCTCCCCGGCACGGGGTTACGACCCGTTATTCTCGCTAGCGGCAGCGCGCTGGTCCTGTTGCTGGGCTTCGCTTTGCCGTCAATGATTCAGTTGCGCAACACGCCGCCGCTACGTGTCCTGCGACATGATGAAATGCCCCCGGCGCCATCGCGCTTGCTCGTTGGCGGGCTGTCTCTCGCCGCCGTTGCCTTGCTGCTGTACCGCTCGGTTGGTGATCCGCGCATGCTGATGATCATGATTGGGGGAATCGTCATTATCTCAGCCGCTTTGTACGCGGTGGGCCGCGGGCTCGTTAGCGTGATCGGCCGTGCGCGCTCGGGCGTTGGCGTGGCATGGCGCTACGGGCTTGCCAACGTGTCACGCCGTGGCCGGGACAGCGCCGTGCAGGTCGTTGCATTCGGCCTCGGAATTACCGTGCTGTTGCTACTGACGCTCGTGCGCACCGACCTGCTGGAAGGGTGGCGCGCAACGCTCGACGAGGACGCGCCGAATCACTTCCTGATCAACATTCAGCCACACGAGGTTGATGCGGTTGCGGAGTTGTTCGCGGAGAACGAGGTAGAGGTTCCAATCTTCACGCCGCTTGTCCGTGCCCGCATGATGACAATAAACGGCGAATCCGTAAAAGAGAGAGCCTATCCGAACGAAGAGGGCGAATGGCTTGCAAATCGGGAAGCGAATCTCTCGTGGTCCGCCAACCTTAGTTCGAGCAACGAAATCCTCGACGGTGAATGGTGGCCGGCCGAATACAATGGTCCACCGCTCGTGTCGATCGAAGAGGAATCCGCAATGAACGCGGGTCTTGCGATTGGCGACCGCCTGAAGTTTTTTGTTGCCGGGCGCGAAGTGGACGCCGAGATCGCGAGCATCCGCAAGGTGAATTGGGACTCATTTCAGCCCAATTTCTTCATTGTATTGTCGCCCGGCGCGCTCGACGGCATGCCCACGACATTCATATCGAGTATGCGCATTGCAGAAGAGAAGCAGCCGATGCTTATAGACCTCATGCGCAAGCATCCGAGTATTTCGGTTATTGATCTTGGCGCGATTCTGCAGCAGGTACGCGGCATCATTGAGAAGGCCAGCCTGGCCGTGCAGGCTGTATTCTTGTTCACGTTGGCAGCCGGTATAGCCGTGTTGTTTGCTGCTGTGCAGTCGACCATTGATGAGCGCCGTTTCGAGAGCGCCATGTTGCGCGCACTGGGGGCTCGTCGCCGCACCGTATTTGCGGGCGTCATGGCCGAGTTCGCGGCCCTTGGAGCAGCGGCTGGAGTGCTCGCATCGGCGGGTGCTTCGATTCTTGCGGCCGTCGTTGCGGTGCAGCTGTTCGATTTGCCGTATGAGTTCAATCCGCTGATCTGGCTGGCGGGCGTTGGTGCAGGCATTTTTGTTGTTTGTATCAGCGGATTCTTCGCCGCTCGGGGCGCCGTGAATGCGGCTCCCGTTGATGTTCTCAGGGGTGCGCGGGCTTGAGTGAGCAGAGGCTGTCCTGTGGCATCGTTCTGGCGCGACGTTCGGGTCCGGATTGGATGACGTTGATGTTGCGCGCGTATCATCACTGGGATTTTCCGAAAGGAATCCGGGAGGCAGGTGAGGAACCGCTGGAGACGGCGATTCGCGAGGTGGGGGAGGAAACCGGCATCACTGAGCTGTCCTTTGACTGGGGCGATCGCTTCTTCGAAACGGGCCCCTACAGTCGCGGCAAGGTTGCGCGCTATTTCATCGCTGCGACGAACCAGGAGGAAGTCGAGATGGGTATCTCGCCCGAGACCGGTGAACCCGAGCATCATGAGTGGCGCTGGGTCTCGTTTGACGAAGCCTACGATCTGGGGTCGCCGCGTGTGCGCCAGATTGTCCAGTGGGCGCGACAGAATATCGGCACCTAAACGACCCGGTTTCTATCCTTTCCGCGGAGAAACGCGGCGATGTTCGCCGTTTGCTCATCAATCGCATTTTGGCGAGCTTGCAACGTGGCCCAGGCAATGTGCGGTGTGACCATAAGGTTGCTGTCGTCATAGTCGAGCAGTGGGTTGCCATTCACCGGCGGTTCCTCGGGCAGCACATCGATGACTGCGGCGGCGATTTCGCCATCGCGCAAAGCATCAACCAGTGCTTGTGAGTCGACGAGGCCGCCACGAGCGGTATTAACGAGCAGCGCGGATTTTTTCATGGCGCCGAACTCTGCAGCGCTGAACAGCTCGCGAGTATCCGCGGTGAGCGGACAGTGCAGCGAGATCACATCGCAGCGCTCCAGAAGCTCACCCAGCGGCACCCGATCACCTGGAACAACATCGGTGCCCGGCCGTGCCGCGACGAGAACCTCCATATGGAACGCTTTGGCCATACGCGCGACGCCCTTGCCAAGGGCACCAAAACCAACGATGCCCAGGGTCATCGATGAAAGCTCCGTTATCGGGTGCGTTATCAGGCAGAAATTATCAGCAGATTGCCAGGCGCCTCCGCGCACATCTGCGGAATAGTTGCCGAGATTGTGCGCAAAATTGAGAATACAGCCGAAAACATGCTCGGCAACAGACTGCGTGCAGTAGGCGCGGATATTCGCCACGGTCACGCCGTGATCGCGAGCCGCGTCGAGGTCTACATTGTCTGTCCCTGTCGCCATCAGGCCAGCGAAGCGCATGTCGGGGCAGGCCTCGAATACTTGACGGTTCAAACGAACTTTATTGCAAAGCACAATTTCGGCACGGTCGATTCGCTCGGCGATCTTGTTCTTTTCGGTATTGCCAAAAACCCGAAGATCCGGCAGCAAAGCCTGCAGTTTACTGATATCGAGACCCGGGCCCATGGTGTCCCAGTCGAGGAATACTGCGCGCATGTGGATATTCGGTCTATGGTGTCGCAAAGTACGGGAAGATGACGGAACCTTTTTGGAAACGCAAATCTCTCACCGAGATGACCCGCGACGAGTGGGAGTCGCTTTGCGACGGCTGCGCATTGTGCTGTTTGCACAAGATCCAGGACGAGGATACTGATGAAATCTTCTACACGGACATCGCGTGCCGCTTATTGGACATGGAGACATGCCGGTGCACTGGCTACAAGAGCCGGGCGAAGGAAGTGGCCGAATGCCTGGTACTTGTGGCCGACAAACCTGAGGCTTTTCGATGGTTGCCGGCGAGTTGTGCTTATCGAAGGCTGTCAAAGGGTAAAGATTTGCCGGACTGGCATCCATTGATAACGGGTGACCCAGGCAGCGTCCATGAGGCCGGCATTTCGATACGAGATTTCGCCGTGTCCGAAAATGTAATGACCGAATGGAGCATCGTGAAGGATCTTGGTGCAAACGAGGATTGATGTGAGTGACTATCCGACCATACCGCTGGAGCAGTATCGCGAGATTCCGGTTGAGGAAATGCGCGCACGGCTCGAGGATTTCTACTCGGAAATGAATCGTAGACGGACGGTCCGGGAATTTTCCGATCGACCCGTACCGCGCGACATTATCGAGACTGCATTGAAGGTCGCGAACACGGCGCCGAGCGGTGCGAATCTGCAACCATGGCACTTCGCCATAGTCAGTGGACCTGAAACAAAAAAGAACATTCGTGAAGCGGCAGAGGCGGAGGAGCGGGAGTTCTATACGCACCGGGCATCGGAGGAGTGGTTAGCCGCGCTAAAACCGCTGGGCACTGACGACCACAAGCCGTTTCTGGAAACGGCACCATACCTGATTGCAGTATTTATGCAAAAGTTCGGGGAATTGCCGGATGGGCGCAAAGTGAAGCACTACTACCCGGCCGAGTCGACCGGTCTGGCTACGGGCATGCTGATCGCGGCCTTGCACAGGGCCGGGCTCGCAACGCTCACTCATACACCGAGTCCGATGAAATTCCTTAACGAGATTCTTGGGCGGCCGAAAAGTGAACGGCCGTTCCTCCTGCTGGTGGCAGGCTATCCGGCCGACGATGCGCGGGTCCCGGACATCAGGAGAAAAACGCTTGAGGAATTTACGTCCTGGGTGGAGTTGTAGACTAACCGGTGTTTTGCAGGGCCTGCGCTAAACCGTTTACGGTCGCGAGCAGAGCATCAAATACTTCGCTGTCCTCCCGGTTCGACTCACGCCAGCGTCGCAGGAGGTCGACCTGCATCAGGCTGATCGGATCGACGTACGGGTTGCGTAGCATGATGGCGCGCTGCAACGTCACGTCACCCTCGAGGATCGACTCATGTTCGGAATAATCGAGGATCGTATCTCGTGTGAGCTCAAACTCTGACAGGATCGCAGGGAAGAACTTGTCGTGAAGATCGCCGGACAACTCCGAATACAGTTTTGATATTCCGAGGTCCGACTTGGCAATGACCATTTCGGCATCGGCAATCAACGAGCGGAAGAAAAACCACTCGCGGAACATGTCACTAAAAGCCTCGTGCCCAAATTGCTCTATTGCCTTGGCGAGTCCGGTTCCCAGTCCATACCAGCCCGGGAGGGTAAAACGTGACTGGGTCCATGCGAAGACCCACGGAATCGCGCGCAAGTCCTCAATTCCAGATTGCGAGCGCCGTGCTGACGGGCGAGATCCGATGCGCATACGTTCGATGACATCGATTGGTGTAGCAGAGCGAAAATATTCGTAGAACCCGGGCGCGTCATAAATGAGCTTGCGATACGCCGTGCGGCTCTCTGCCGCAATAACGTCCATCATTTCACGCCACTCGGGCGCTTCACTGCCGCGGTGGCGTGGCAGTGCCGTGGCAAGGGCGACCGACCCGGTAATCTGTTCGAGCGTGCGCAGCGCTATACCGCGCAGGCCATATTTCTCGTTGATGATTTCGCCTTGCTCGGTCACGCGCAGACGGCCGTTCACGGTTCCCGGCGGCGCTCCGAGCACTGCGACATGCGTCTTGCTGCCTCCTCGGCTGACAGTCCCGCCCCTGCCGTGAAAGATTGTCAACTCGATATCTTCCGAATCCATCGCATTGACCAGCAATTCCTGGGCGTTCTGAATCGCCCAGCGAGATGATGCGAGGCCGCCGTCCTTGTTACTGTCCGAGTAACCGACCATCACAGTCTGGCAATTATCACGGCGCTTGAGGTGGCCCCGGTAGAGGTCGGAAGACAGCAAGGACTCCAGTATTGCGGGGCCCGCGTGCAAATCGTCAACGGTCTCGAGCAGCGGCGCGATATCGAGTGGTACCTCACCTTTTCGATTATGCAGCTCGCCCCACTGAGCCAGCAGGAGGACCGACAGAACATCGTCGGCGCCTTCGGTCATGCTGACAATGAACGTTCCGATCGCACGTCGTCCGTACTTCCTGCGGCAAAACGCAATGGCCTGAAATACTGCAATGGTTTTACGTGCCTGCGTACTCAGCGTCATTGGAGCGTTCTCTCGCGTTTTGATCGCATCGATAATGCGCGCAGCACGTTCCTTCGCAGATCGTTCCAACCAGTCTTCATCACCCAGGCATTCGCCAACAACCTTGCGATGAACCTCGGCGTCCTGTCGGACGTCGAGCGTTACCATGTGAAAACCAAACGCACGAATGCGGCGCAGGAGTCGCCGCACGACAAACAGGCCGGCGTGCCGCCCCTTGTTGCAGGAAAGGCTTTCGGCGATTAGCTCAATATCCTCGAGCAGCTGTTCGACCCTCTCGTAAGGATAAATGTCATCGTCATAGGTCGATTGCAGGCGCTGCTGTATGAGCCGCAGGAAAACACGGTAAGGCATTTCCCGATGGCGGGCGGGCACCGCGTGATAGGCGTTCTGGAAGATGCCGCGGTACTCCTCGATCTTGTCGAGCATGCCCTGGCTGAACGTCGCGCAGTCGACGGACTGACTGAGTTTCGCCGAAATCGCCGCGCATTCGTTGAAGTACAGATCCAGAATGAGGGAACGCTGTCTCGCCAGCGTCGCCCGGATTGTTTTTGCATTGACGTTGGGGTTGCCGTCCATGTCGCCGCCAACCCAGGATGCAAAGTGCACCAGATCGGGGATCTCGAGCTTCTTGCTTTCATCACCATAAACGCGATTGACGGCGGAACGTATGTCTTCATAGAACGGCGGCATGGAGCGATACAGCACGTCGGTCATAAAAAAGAGAATGTGCTCGAGTTCGTCTGCGACAGTCATTTGTTCGGACGGGTGCTCGGCGGTTTGCCAGCCGGTCGTCGCAAGCATGCGAATGTTCTGCAAGGCTGCGGCCGTTTCCTGGGGTGTCATGCTGGGGTTCAGGAGGTCGACAAGATGTCTGACAATGTTCTGCTCTTTACGCAGTATCGTGCGGCGTGTCGCCTCAGTCGGGTGTGCTGTAAACACGGGCTCGATGGACATGGAGTTGAGCAGCGCCTGCAATCCCTCGATGTCCATGCCCGATGCTTTGAGCTTGATCAACGAATCCTCCAGCCCGCCCGGCTGATAGATTCTGACGTCGCGCAGGTAATCGCGACGCCGGCGAATGCGGTGCACTTTCTCCGCCGTGTTTACCATCTGAAAGTAGGTCGAGAAGCTTCGAATCAGCTGGCTGGCCGTCCGGGGATCCAGGTTCTTGACCAGCGCTTTCAGTTCTTCACCCGGTTTTTCGTTTCCTTCTCGCCTGCGAATTGCGCGTAGCCGCGCACTTTCAACCAGTTCGAACAGCTCGTCGCCGTTCTGTTCACGGATAAGGTCTCCAACCATTGCGCCCAACGTGCGCACGTCATCGCGTAACGACTGGTCCTTCTCTTCGAAGGTTATGTCCTGGCGGCGCAGCGATTTGTGAACACCCCTACCCATTTGCTCCTGCTCGGCTGAGGTTCGCCTCAGTCCCGGAAGTTCTCATACTGCAGTGGGAGACCGATGTCAGTCTCCTTGAGCATTGCGATGACGGCCTGCAAGTCATCACGCTTCTTACCGCTTACGCGCAGCTTGTCCCCCTGAATAGCGGCCTGGACCTTGAGTTTCGCCGCCTTTATCTGCTTGACGAGTTTGCGCGCTCGGTCGATATCGATACCGCGGCGCATGATGACCCTTTGGCGCGCTTCGCTACCTGAGAACTCGGGCTCCTGTTCGTCCAGGCATCCAATGTTGATACCGCGTTTCGAAAGTTTTTGATGCAGGATGTCCATCATCTGCTTTAGCTGGAAATCCGACTGTGTTGTCAGAGAAATAACCTCGTCGTCGAGCTCGAACTTCGAGCCCGTGCCCTTGAAGTCGAAGCGTGTTGTCACTTCACGATTTGCCTGGTCGACACCATTGCGAGCTTCGTGAGAATCGAAGTCGCTGACCACATCAAAAGACGGCATGTTGTATCCCTTTGGTACGAACGTGCAAAGGTACACCCGTGCAGCGGCGCGCACCAGCCCGGCAGTTGACAGAATCTGGCCGGCTTGCCGAGTTAGTGGAGCAGCATCACCGCGAATCAAGCGAGAGAATGCCGGCATGTTCTTTGTTGTGGACCCGGACAAGGAGGTCGCTCCGCAACACGAGGCGCGCTTTTGGCAGTGCCTGTGGGAAATGCGGGACCTCGCACCGATTGGCGCCGTACTCCCTGCGGTCGTATCGTCGCCGTGCCCGTTGCTGCCAGATGAGGCGGCGAATGCGACGTTGGTTGCGACCCTCACACAGGTCCCGAGTGATTCCGCGTGGGTCCCCCTGGAACTTGATCTCGCCGCTTACCTGCGCAGCGATGGCAGGGTTCGCCGAGCTTCGCTTGATGCTGCGCTGCGCGCCAGGGTCGAGGAGGGTGAGCGTCGTCACGACAACACCCGCTGGGACAGCCCGACACAACAGCGAGACAGCTGGCTCAACCGGAGGTTGTCTGTATTTGTGCGTGGGTGGGGAGACCTGGTGGCGCTGCGGTGTGCCGATCCGGCATCGCTGAAAACGCTGCAGGATCTAAGAGCGCTGGCCGATCATGTGGTGACGGTGCTCGCGAACTCATCGCGGCACCTCGCAAACCGGAACGGCTATTGTCCCGCGCTGGATGTGGCGGGTGCGCGTGTTCTGCAGCACGGCAGAGAGATGAATGCCCGCTGGCGGCGTGCCGTTGTGGACAACGCGCTGCGGCACCGTAATCTTCTGACGCTCTCGCCGTGGGACGTTTTTCCGAGGCAGTCAAAAGCGGATACCCGCTACATAAACCTGTTGCCCGTTCTCAATTGCGCAAATACCGTGTCATATAGGCGAGATGTCGATATTGGTCATTGGAACGCCAGCGAATACAAGGGCTTCTATGATCGTGTAAGCGCGATTCTGCGTCACAAAAGGGATATTCCCGTCGTTGCGAAGCGGGTATGAACTAGGATAACGTCTACCGTCGTTTGGCCGAGCAGCAAGGGGACGCTTTGCAGCCGATAACACCTGATGCACACGGCATAGCGGTTCTGGTTCTGACCGTTGTCGCGCTGTATCTGTTTACGCGCGACAACATAGCGCTCGAGTCATCCTCACTTGCGATCCTGATCCTCCTGACGGCAGGGTTTCAGCTGTTCCCGTATGTGAAGGACGGTGAGGTTGCGGTTGGGCCCGCCGACTTTTTCGCGGGCTTCGGTAACGAAGCCCTGATCGCGATCTGTGCACTCATGATGGTCGGTAAGGCACTGGAAACCACCGGTGCGCTGCAACCGCTTGCTACCGTTGTCGGCCGGGCGTGGTCTTCACGGCCGGTGCTCGCACTCGTCGCCACGCTTGTCGCGGGCGCTATTCTCAGTGCATTCATGAATAACACGCCGATTGTCGTGTTGCTCATGCCGATTCTTGTCGGTGCATCATTGCGCTCAAAGTTCCCGGTCTCCGGCGTAATGATGCCCATGGGCCTCGCCACTATCATCGGCGGCATGTCGACGACAATCGGTACATCGACCAACCTCCTGGTTGTCGGTATTTCTCACGACATGGGCAGGCACGAATTCACGATGTTCGAATGGGTGCTTCCGGTCGCTATTGTGGGCGGTTTCGGGCTTCTTTACCTGTGGCTCGTTGCACCGCGCCTGTTGCCAGACCGCGCGCCGCCAATGGCCGATATCACGCCGCGCATCTTCAGTGCCCAGCTGCACGTGAAAGAAGGCGGGTTTGCCGACGGCAAGTCCTTGTCCGAAGTGCTGGCCAAGGCGGACGGTAACCTGCGCATCGACAAGATCCAGCGTTCCGAATCGTTGTTTCTTGCCAAGCTGCCATCGGTCATTATCCAGCCCGGGGACCGCTTGTTCGTCAAAGACTCGCCGGAGAACCTCAAGCATTACGAGCAATTGCTTGGTGCGACCCTGTTCAATCTGAGCGACCTTGAGCACCCGGTCGATGAGGACACGCCACTAAAAGCCGAGGGCCAGCAATTGGCCGAGGTTGTCATCACCCGCGGTTCGCCGCTGCACTTGCGTAGTCTTGCTGCCGCACGTTTTACCAACAGTTATGGCCTGCTGCCGCTGGCCCTGCATCGGGCGCGCGCTCCGAGTTCGCAAGTGACAGGTGATCTGAACATGATTCGCTTGCGTGCCGGTGACGTACTGCTTGTGCAGGGCACTCGCGAAGCAATCGCCCAGCTCAAGGAATCGGGTTCGATGCTCGTCCTTGATGGCACCACTGATCTGCCGCAGACGCACCATGCAAAGCGTGCATTGACAATCATGGGGTTTGTCGTTTTGGCTGCTGCACTCGGCGTCATGCCAATCTCTGTCAGTGCAGTCGTCGGGCTGGGTCTGATGATCGCCACGGGGTGCCTGAGCTGGCGTGATGCCGCGACGTCGCTGTCCATACCTGTCGTGATGATTATCGTGACGGCGCTGGCTTTGGGCAAGGCGCTGCTCGGGACCGGAATGGCTGATTATATTGCGTTGTCATTCGTCAGCGCCGCATCCGGTTTGCCCCCACCATTGATACTCAGCGCGTTCCTGCTCCTGATGACGATAATGACCAACATCGTGTCGAACAACGCCGCCGCAGCCATTGGTACGCCCATTGCCATCAGTATCGCGAACCAGCTTGGTGTCAGCGCGGAACCTTTCATCCTCGCTGTCCTGTTTGGCGCAAACATGAGTTTCGCGAC
>CALDZH010000147.1 GCA_937944275.1 uncultured Woeseiaceae bacterium | reverse complement strand
TCAGCCCAGGCTCGCATTTTGGCCAGGCGAGTATCGTCCGCATTTTTTGATTGCTCGATCTTGGCTCTCCGTAACGCGTTGAAGCACCTCAAAAACTATGCGAAGGTAACAAATACCAATGCTTGATAACATCCTGTTTTTACAAGCCCCGGCCCAAAGCTGACGCGACCACTCAATTGTCCGCAAAATCACTCATACTTACCTGCTCACTGCTGGCCCTGACACCTGCATCCGGCGCCGACGAACTGTCGTGCGAGACGTCGCTGGGCCGCGCATTAGCCGTCGACTCTCCATTGCGGGAAATCGTGCTGGACAATCCGGACACTATTCAACTCGAAGCCGGCGAGTTTGAAGCTCAGCTTGGCCCTAGTCCAACCGCCCGCATGAGTGGCGGCGTCTTGCTGCGCCGTGATGACAAGATCGCCGGCGCTGACTCTGCATACTACGATCCTGACCAGCGTGCCCTGTTCCTCCAAGGCCGCGTGCTATACGAAGACCCGCATACGCAGATCCAGAGCCGGTCCGCCGAATTCGGTTACGAGTTGGGGCGTATTCGTTTCGAGGGGGCCGAATTCTCATTGGGGGAGAGTAATTCGCGCGGTGCGGCAGAGGATCTCGAAATCAATCAGGACGGCACTTTGTCACTGGGGAACGTCGAGTACACGACCTGCCCGCCCGATTCCGAGGACTGGCTGTTACAGGGCAAGTCGATCGTGCTTGACACGGGCGAAGGGATCGGCACCGCCAAAGGCATGAAGCTGCGCTTCAAGAATGTGCCGATCATCTACTTGCCATCCATTTCATTTCCGATCAGCGATGCGCGCAAGTCGGGCATGCTGACCCCCGAGATTGGCAGCGCCGGGCGCAGTGGCAACGAGGTGCGCGTGCCAATCTACTGGAATATCGCGCCGAATTACGATGCCACAATCACGCCGAGAGTGCTGACCAGTCGTGGCTTGCTTGTCGAAACACAGTTTCGTTACCTGAGCAAGCGCAATGACGGCATACTCTCGGCGGCCTATCTTCCGGACGACAGCATTCTCGACCGTGAGCGTCACAACGTTCGCTTCGAACATCGAACCTTGTTCGACAGCGGCTGGCGCAATCGAATCAGGTTCCACGAGGTGTCTGACAGCCAGTACTTTGAGGACCTTGGCGGCAGTCTCAGCGTTTCGAGTACCACACACCTGGATCGCAACCTGCGCTTCGATTACTACGCGGATCGCTTCTCTGTTTTTGCGCAGGTGCAAGATTTCCAGACGATTGATGACACTATTCAGCTGTCTGACCAACCCTATCGTCGTGTGCCGCAACTGCTTGCCAGCGCAAACTGGCCCGCGAGTATTTTCAGGCTTGGCATAGAGTCCGAGATTGTGAATTTTGATCGCGATACCGGCATTACGGGTTGGCGCATGAACGCCGCTCCGTCCATCGAAATCCCGATAACGCAGCCCGGATGGTTTTTCAGACCCTCGGTGGCGTTCGACTACACGCACTACGAACTCAGCAATACATTGCCGGGCGAGGACACAAGCCCAACGCGCAGCGTACCAATTTCAAGTGTTGATACCGGCTTGATACTCGAGCGGACGATGGCCAACACCAATCGCATTCAGACGATCGAGCCCCGCATGTTGTACGTAAATATTCCGTACCGCGATCAGGATGCGCTGCCAGTATTCGACACCATTACGCCGGACATCAATCTCGTACAGCTATATCGTAAAAATCGTTTCCTCGGCATCGACCGAATCGGGGACACAGAGCAAGTCAGCATTGGCGTCACATCACGCATTCTCGATGTTGCATCCGGGCGTGAATTAATAACGGCGACTATTGGACAAACGCACTATCTCAGTGATCGCGAAGTTGTTTTGCCCGGACTGTCTGCGGATACATTCGACACGTCAGACTACATCGCTCAGCTACGTTTCCTGCTATTCGAGAACGTGAATTTCGACGTCGGTCACCAGTGGGATACCGGAGAGAACGGGACAACGAAGTCCGAGGCGCGATTGCAGTATCGGCCGGCTAACAACAAGGTTCTGAATGTTGCGTATCGGTTCCGCCGAGATTCGCTCGAGCAGGGAGACGTTTCCTGGTCCTGGCCGGTATCCTCGCATTGGAATTTTGTAGGCCGCTACAATTACTCGCTGCGCGATCAGGAAATGCTCGAACAGTTCTTCGGCCTCGAATACGAGAGCTGCTGCTGGGGATTACGCCTTGTCTCACGTCGCCATATCTCGACTCGCGACGGAACTCTTGATTCGTCCTTTGGTCTGCAATTGGTGTTGAAGGGAATGACGAGTGTCGGCACAGCTGCTGACAAAATGCTCGAACGTGGTATTCTTGGCTATTCTGCAGATCTCCGGTAGTAAAAATTGTTAAAATTCAATACTTTATGCGCAGTCCTCGCATTGGTGGCTGCGCCCGTCGCAGTCGCTGACGAACTCTCCGATACGGGCGAATTCATTGACGGCGTCGCCGCCATCGTTAACGAGGGCGTTGTTCTCAAGAGCCAGCTAAGTGCACAGATGGCCGTCATTTCACAACGTGCACAGGAACAGGAGATGCAGTTGCCCCCTGCCGACGTGCTCGAGGAACAGGTTCTTGAACGCCTGATCCTGTCCGAAATTCAGCTTCAGCGCGCAGATCGTATTGGCTTACAGGTCTCTGATGAGATGCTTAACCAGTCAATCGCAGGGATTGCGCAACAGAACGGCATACCGTTTGAGGACATGCCGCGCCTGCTCGCCGAAGACGGGGTCGACTATGCCGAGTTTCGCCGCTCATTGCGTGAGGAAATCACGATTGAACAGCTCCGCCGAATCGAAGTAGGCCAGAGCATCAATGTATCGGCACGCGAAATCGAGCAGTGCGTCGCCGACCTCGAAGGAAATGTCGTTGCAAATTCCGAGTATGAGCTGTCGCACATTCTTCTTACATTGCCGGAAGCGGCGACTGGTGATCAGGTCAAGGAAGTGGAGGACCTGGCTAATCAAATCTACACGCAGCTCCAGGACGGCGCCGATTTTCGCGAAATGGCCGCCCGTCATTCAGTCGGCCCAACGGCACTTGAGGGAGGGTCTCTCGGATGGATGCAGGGCGCCCAAGTTCCGACCTTGTTTACCGACGTTTTGCAGGACATGGCTGCAGAAGATATTTCGGAACCCATTCGCACCGCCAGCAGTTTTCACCTGGTCCGCGTTGATAGTCTTCGCAGTGCCGTCGAGCGCAGCGAGATAAATCAAAGCAAGGTGCGACACATTCTCGTGATGCCGAACGAAATCATCGATGACGCAACTGCCAAGCAACGTCTGGAAGATGCGCTCGAGAAGATTCGTGCAGGTGAAGATTTTGGTGAACAAGCCAAGCTGCTATCCGACGATCCGGGATCCGCGAATCTGGGCGGCGACCTTGGTTGGGCTGGCCCTGGTGTGTACGCGCCCGAATTCGAGCAGACAATAAATGCAAGCGAAATGGGCGTCGTTTCGGATCCATTTCGCACGCAATTTGGCTGGCACATTCTCGAGGTCACGGATCGCCGTGTCTACGACAACACGGAAGAACTCAAACAGCGCAACTGTGACGCACGAATTCGCAACGACAAGATGGAAGAGGAATCGCTGATGTGGATGC
Source organism: uncultured Woeseiaceae bacterium (assembly GCA_937944275.1). Lineage (GTDB taxonomy): Bacteria > Pseudomonadota > Gammaproteobacteria > Steroidobacterales > Woeseiaceae > UBA1847. The sequence continues at coordinate 7,210 of CALDZH010000147.1, read as the reverse complement.
AACGCCTGCGCGACGAGTCTTTTGTCGAGTCGCGCATCTAGGTTTGGCTCTCGACAGACCTCTTGTTATCACGGCCGGCGAGCCGGCCGGCATTGGCCCCGAGTTGTGCAACGCCCTCGTTGACAGCAAGTTTGTCAACGACGTCATTGTTATTGGCGATCAACGCCAGCTCAGCACCGATCTCGACATAATTGACACGCCGTTTCCTGAATCCGTCAAGCCCGGTCAGCCAAGCCCTTCCAACGCCGACACATTACTGCGTGGCCTGCGTATGGCCGCCGAGGGCTGCCTTGATGGCCGGTTCTCGGCGATGGTGACTGCGCCGCTTTCCAAAAGCGTTATCGCGGAGAGTGGCATCAATTTTACCGGGCATACAGAATTTATTGCGGCGATTACAAATACTGCGCTTCCTGTCATGATGCTGGTAGCCGGAGATCTGCGTGTCGCACTAGCCAGCACGCACATGCCATTGCGCGATGTCGCCGATTACCTGACGCTGGACCGACTGGAGGGCGTGTTGCGTATCCTGCACGCAGATCTTGTGAGCAAGTTCGGTATCAGCAATCCGGAAATTGTCGTGTGTGGCCTGAACCCGCATGCCGGGGAAGACGGCCACCTTGGTGACGAAGAAATTTCCTTCATCGAGCCAACGGTCCGCAAACTGCAGGACGAGGGCCTGGATCTGCGCGGCCCCCTCCCCGCTGACACGGCGTTTACGCCTGCAGCCGGCCACAAGGATGCGGTCCTCGCGATGTACCACGACCAGGGCTTGCCGGTGCTCAAATACGCAGGCTTTGGCCACGCGGTTAACGTTACGCTGGGCCTGCCAATCATCCGCACATCGGTCGATCACGGCACCGCATTCGATATCGCCGGTACCGGCAAGGCAGATCCGGGAAGCCTGTTTGCCGCAGTCGAACTGGCTTCCGCAATGGCGCGAAACTGATGGCAAAACACCGCGCACGCAAGCGCTTCGGTCAGCACTTCCTTAATGACCCGGCCATAATCGACGCCATTATTCGCGCGATTCATCCGACCGGGGATGACGTCATTGTGGAGATTGGACCTGGTCAGGGAGCCATCACGGATGCACTCGCCCGTCTTGCCGGACACCTGCATGCCGTGGAACTGGATCGCGACCTGGTCGCCCGACTGCGCCACAAGTACGGGGACCATCCGAACGTAACCGTGCATGAAGCAGATGCACTGCAGTTCGACTTTGCCTCGCTTGGCGACCGCATTCGTGTGGTTGGAAACCTGCCATACAACATTTCGACGCCGTTGCTTTTTCACCTGTTGAAGTTCCGGGAGCGGATCCTCGATATGCATTTTATGTTGCAAAAAGAGGTTGTCGACCGCATGGCCGCTAAACCTGGAAGCAAGGCTTACGGCAGATTAGGGATCATGCTTGGATGCCACTTGCACATCGAATCCTTATTCGATGTGCCGCGGGAAGCGTTTGACCCGCCTCCCCGAGTTACGTCCGCCGTGGTGCGTCTCGACCCGTTGTCGCCCGGCACCTTTGACATCAAGGACGAAGCCGGTTTGTCGACGCTGGTCAGTACAGCTTTCATGCAGCGTCGCAAGACCCTTCGCAATTCCCTAAAGAAAAGCGTCGAAGTCACTGACTTCCAGGCGGTGGATATCGACTCAGGTCTGCGGCCCGAACAGGTGTCCATTGCAGACTACGTCAGACTGAGCAATCACCTGTGGCAAAAATCACGTTAGAATAGCCGCATGAGCGAGAACCAGTGCGACATTCGAATCCACGTGGCGACGAACTATATTGACGATCAGTCGGAGCCCGATGCCGATCGCTATGTGTTTGCTTACACGATTACGATTTCCAATAACGGCGCAGTGCCAGCGACGTTAATGAGCCGCCATTGGATCATTACGGATGCCAACGGGAAGGTACAGGAAGTTAGCGGGGATGGTGTTGTCGGCGAGCAGCCGTACCTGCAGCCCGGCGAACGGTTCCGTTATTCGAGTGGCGCTGTCCTGGAAACGCCGGTGGGCGCCATGCATGGCTTGTATCGCATGGAGACAGATACAGGCTCCAGTTTCGACGCGCCCATCAAACCATTCACGCTCGCCGTCCCGGGTCTGCTCCACTAAGGCCCGCTGATGCTGCTGTTGTGCAAACCCTGATATGGCTGTTTACGCAATCGGCGATTTACAAGGATGCTATGACCCGTTCCGGCACCTTCTCGACGAAATTGATTTCGAGCCGTCCAGAGATTCTCTATGGTTGACCGGCGATCTCGTCAATCGCGGACCGAAATCCCTAAAAACACTGCGTTTCGTGCGTGAACTCGGCGACTCCGTAATCACCGTACTGGGCAATCATGACTTGCACCTTCTTGCCCTTCATGCGGGTGCCGTGCGCTTCGGCAACCGCTTCGGCTCCCTCGAGAAACTGCTCAGGGCGGGAGACGCAGATGAACTCTGCGACTGGCTGCGCCACAGGCCACTCGCGCATTACGATAAGAAGCTCCGTACGTTGCTTGTTCATGCCGGTACCTACCCTCGCTGGAATGTAAAAAAAACCCTTGCGCGCGCAGCTGAAGTCGAGGCCGCGCTGCGCGGTGATGACTACATCAATGTCCTCGGACGGATGTATGGAAATGCACCAAACAAGTGGTCGGGAAAGCTAACCGGCTACAAGCGCCTGCGCTTCATAATCAACTGCCTGACACGCGTGCGCATGGTGACAGAAGATGATCGGCTGGAACTGAAGTTCAGTGGTTCGCCGTGGCGAGCTCGCAAAGGTCTTTTGCCATGGTTTGAAGCAAGTTCACCAGCTTGGGAAGGAACGCGCATAGTGTTCGGACACTGGTCCGCACTCGGGCTTATAGTCTTGCCTGATCTCGTCAGCCTGGACACCGGTTGTGTCTGGGGCCGACAGTTGACTGCGGCGCGGCTCGACAAGCGGCTCCCGCGCGTGGTGCAGGTGGAAGGACAATATTTATGAAGTCGCTGACCGCGTTCAATTTGCAGGCATGGATCGACAGGCACCGGGATCAGTTGAAGCCACCGGTCTGTAAGCAGCAGGTATTTGAATAAAATGATTTCATCGTGATGATTGTCGGCGGTCCGAACTCGAGAAAGGATTACCATGTCGACGAGGGTCCCGAACTCTTCTACCAAATAGAAGGCGAAATGCTGCTCAAAGTGTCATTGTTGATGGTGAGCAGGAGGACATAGTGATTCGTGAGGGCGACATGCTGCTGTTGCCGCCACGCGTACCACATTCACCTCAGCGCTTCGCCAACACGGTCGGACTGGTCGTAGAACGGGCGCGTCTCAGCCATGATCTCGATGGGTTCATGTGGTTCTGCGACAGCTGCGCCAACAAGCTCTACGAAAAATACGTCTACGTAGATGACATAGTCCGTCATCTACCGCCGATTTTTGATCGTTTTTACAACTCGAAGAAAACCGTCGCTGTAGTGAGTGCGGCACGGTAATGCCGCAACCAGACTGAACTTATGCAATACGAGGACACTCGAAGCTTCGCGGCAAGCATGGACCGCGATGACCCGCTCGCAAAATTTCGTGGCGAGGTACAAAAGGCGCTGCTCGAGGAATTCACCGCCGATGCCTCGAGTATTGAAGAAGTCGATATTGATGCAGCGTCATCCGCCGCAGCCCGGAGGCTCGTGCCCATTAACTCGATCAGGAACGATCTGTCCGTTCGTAAACCCTGAACGAGCAATCAAATTCGTTTCGCTCGTCGGCCGAATGCTTTTCTTCGCTCATGAGCTGCCACTCGTCCTCGTCTACGGCTGGAAAGAAGGTATCGCCTTCGACATCAGCATGCACGCGCGTCAGGTAGAGTCGCTGTGCGGCGGGCAGAAAAATTTCATAGACCTGGCTGCCACCGATCACCATTATTTCACCGACATCGCCAGCCGCGCTCATTGCTTCATCCACTGAATGAACGACATCGCAGCCATCGGCCGCAAAGTCATACCGACGCGTAATCACGATATTCTGGCGCCCCGGTAAAGCTCGGCCAATCGATTCCCAGGTCTTGCGGCCCATTACAATGGGCTTGCCCATCGTGACCGCCTTGAAACGTTTGAGGTCATCAGATAAGCGCCACGGAAGATGCCCCTGGGCGCCAATGACGTTGTTCGCCGAGGAGGCAACAATGATGCTGATCACAAGTCCGGCTCAGACGGCGACCGCAGCTTTGATGTGCGGATGCGCTTCGTAGTTGAGGATCTCGAAGTCCTCGAACGTGTAGTCAAAGATAGTCGGGGGGCGGCGTTTGATTGATAGCGTCGGCAAGGGCAGAGGCTCACGTGCGAGCTGTTCATCAGCCTGCTCGAGGTGATTGAGGTAGAGATGACAGTCACCGCCCGTCCATACGAAATCGCCGACGTTCAGGTCCGCCTGCTGCGCCAGCATGTGCGTCAACAACGCGTACGACGCGATATTGAACGGCACGCCCAGGAAGATATCGCAACTGCGCTGGTAGAGCTGGCACGAAAGTTTGCCGTCCGCCACGTAAAACTGGAACAGGCAGTGGCACGGAGGCAGGGCCATGTTCTCAATCTCGGCGACATTCCACGCCGAGAGCATGATACGCCGCGAGTCCGGGGTTTCCCTGAGCTGCTGCATGATCTGCGCGATCTGGTCGATTTTGCGGCCATCGGGCGTCGGCCAGCTGCGCCACTGCACGCCATACACGGGGCCCAGGTCGCCGTTTTCATCCGCCCATTCGTCCCAGATTGAGACACCGTTTTCCTTGAGGTAACGAATATTGCTGTCGCCTGACAGGAACCACAATAATTCATGGATGATCGACCGAAGATGCAGCTTCTTGGTCGTGACGAGCGGGAATCCCTTCGAGAGGTCGAAGCGCATCTGGTGACCAAAGACACTCAGTGTGCCGGTGCCGGTGCGGTCTTCCTTGCGTGCGCCCGTGTTGCGCACGAGCCTCATCATGTCCAGGTATTGCTGCATTCAGGTCTTCGCCTCCTCGCCTGATCGATATGCCATGGCAAGCATGATAGCGCCAGCAGCAATCATCGGCACACAGAGGATCTGGCCCATCGTGACCCAACCGAGCGCAAGGTAATTCAGGTGCGCATCCGGCACCCGATAGAATTCGACGATGAAACGGAATACCCCGTAGAGCAGCAGAAAAAGTCCTGAGACCGCCATGTACGGCCGCGGCCTGGCTGAATACCACCACAGTATGGCAAACAGGACAAAGCCCTCGAGAATCGCCTCGTACAGCTGCGACGCGTGCAATCCCTGGCCATTGACCATGAATCCCCACGGTACGTCGGTGGGTTTACCCCAGAGCTCGCCGTTGATGAAGTTGCCGATGCGGCCGAAGCCAAGACCGAGCGGCACGATCGGCGCTACGAAGTCGGTCATGCGCCACATCGTCAGTTTCAGTTTCCTGCCATAAAGCCACATCGCAATCATCACACCGGCAAGGCCGCCGTGGAATGACATGCCGCCCTCGGTGATCTTGAAAAGGTACAGCGGGTCGGAGAACAGTTGCTCAGTACCGTATACGAGCGCGTAGCCAATGCGCCCACCGAGAATGACGCCCAGCATGCCGTAGAAAATGAGATCGTCGACCTGCTCGGCCGTGATGGGCGAATCCGCCGACTTGCATCGCCGGCGCGCCAGCCACCAGGCAAACAGGAAGCCGATCACATACATCAGCCCGTACCAGCGTATCTTGAGGAACCCTATTGAGAATATGATCGGGTCAATCTCGGGGTATGTCAGCATGTAATCCCGCTCAGCGATTCAGAAGACGGGTATGATAGTGCAATCCATGCCAAATCGCCTCGCCAAAGAAACCAGCCCTTATCTTCTGCAACATGCCGACAACCCGGTGGACTGGTACCCGTGGGGCGAAGAGGCCTTCGCGGAGGCGCGCGCGACGGGCAAGCCCTTGTTATTGTCCATCGGCTATTCAGCCTGCCACTGGTGCCATGTCATGGCCCACGAGTCTTTCGAAGACGAGGCCACCGCTGAACTCATGAACGATCTGTTCGTCAACATCAAGGTCGACCGCGAGGAACGGCCAGACATCGACAAGATCTACCAGACTGCCCATCAGCTGATTACACAACGCGGCGGCGGCTGGCCTCTTACAATGTTTCTCGATGGCGACGACCAGCGCCCCTTCTTCGGCGGCACCTATTTTCCGAAAGAGCCACGCTATGGCATGCCGGCTTTTGGAGATCTACTGAAAAAGATCGCAATCTACTACACGGAAAAACGCGACGACGTGCGCCAGCAAAGTGATCGCCTGCTCGATGTTTTCAACAGGCTCGAGCCGGAACCTGCTGCCGCTGGACAGGTACTGTCCGACGCTCCGCTGGCATTGGCCCGCAACACGTTCGAGCAAACTCTTGACCGTGAATATGGCGGCTTTGGATCAGCGCCCAAGTTTCCGCATCCAACGACACTGGATCGCCTCCTGCGACACTGGCGCTGCACGGCGAACGACACCGAGCCGGATGTCGAAGCCTTGTTCATGGTGGCACTGACACTTGCGCGCATGGCCGAAGGCGGATTGTTTGATCATATCGGCGGCGGCTTCTACCGCTATTCGGTTGATCGCTTTTGGCAAATCCCGCATTTCGAAAAGATGCTTTACGACAATGGTCCGCTGCTGGCCATCTATGCCCAGGCCGCCGTCGCCACAGGCGACGCGCTGTTCGATTGTGCTGCAAATGCCACTGCCGACTGGATGCTTGCAGACATGCGCGACGCTAACGGTGGCTTTTACGCGACGCGCGACGCCGATTCGGAGGGGCACGAAGGTCTGTTCTACCTGTGGGATCCGGACGAAGTGCATGATTTGCTGGGCGACGATTTTGACGTGTTTGCCAAGCGCTTTGGTCTCAATACTGAAGCCAATTTCGAGGGCCGGTGGCACCTGACCGTGCGCCAACAGGTATCAGACGACGAGGAGATCGTCATCGACAGAGCAAGGCGGGTACTGCTTGCACGTCGGGAAACTCGCACAGCACCGGACCGCGACGAAAAACAACTGACGTCCTGGAACGCCCTCGCTATCCGCGGACTCGCAATTGCCGGACGCGCGCTCGAACGTCCTGACCTCGTGGACGCGGCGGCCGATGCCGTCGACTTCCTGCGGAATAATCTCATGCAGGATGACCGCTTGCTGGCCAGTTACAAGGACGGCAGAGCACGCTTCGCCGCGTAT
>CALDZH010000146.1 GCA_937944275.1 uncultured Woeseiaceae bacterium | reverse complement strand
CGCTGCGCATGGCCGAGCGCGCCGCAGCCCGAGACGTCCGGCCGGTCAGCATTGCGGTCGCCGGCATCGTCGCAATTGCGGCGCTTTATCTGCTGCTCTTGCCGCCGTTGTTCGGCCGCTTCATCGGTGTCGCCGACAGCGCGCGAATTCTGATTTCGGTGCTGCTGATCGCGCCACTCGCGTTCTTCATGGGTATGCCGTTCCCGCTGGGCCTGCGACGCGTCGCGGAGCGGGCGCCGGACTTCGTGCCATGGGCCTGGGGAATCAATGGTTTCGCGTCAGTCGTCAGTGCCGTACTGGCGACGCTGCTGGCGATTCATTTTGGATTTACGGTCGTCATCGTGATCGCAATGATCATCTACATTGCCGCTGCAACGCTCAAGGTCGCGTGATGCTGTGGAGTTCCTCAGGTGTTCCCGAATGGACTAGGGTCAGTTAGCCGCCCATGCTTCGTAGTCGGCTTTCTTCAATAGTAGACCTTTGCATGATCTTCACGGGGCATCGCGACCGCCCGCGGGGCGCTTACATTACGAGATGTGCGCTCGCGGGACGCCGAGCTTCTGCACCATCTTGATATACCGGGGGTCATCGCGAATCGGGTCGAGGAACGGATCAACATACAACTGGGCGAGTCCCGGGTCGCCGTACTCCACCGCCAGGTCCAGGTTGCGGAACGCCATTTCGGCGTTGCCCCATTGTGCATAGGTATCGGCTCGCTGGATGGTCGCGAACTCCTGCTCTTCATCGGCGCTGAGGTTGGCGAAACTGGCTTCGGCCTCGTCGATATGGCCGAGGCGGTGAAGAATCACGGAGGAAGCTGCCCATCTCATCCAGTCCAGGGGTTCGTGCTGTATTTCTTCCCAGGCGGCCTCGACATCACCCAGCCAGAACAGGCTCATGGCGATGAAGTAATGGGGTTTCGGGTATTGCGGGTTCATTTCCAGTGTGTGCCGCAATGCAGGAATGGCCTCCTCGTAGCGCCGTGAAAAATACAGGATATGGCCCAGGAAATGATTCGCAAATATGGAGACCGGATCAAGATCTCGCGCCTTTCGTGCCGCCGCGATACCTTCGTCGGCATAGCCCCGATAGCACCGGATGCGAGCGTACTCCATCTGTATTTCGGCACTCCCGGGATTAAGCTCAAGCGCTTTGCTTATCGCTGTTTGTGCGGAGAGCAAGTCACGTTTGTAGCTCATCAGGAGGAACATCTTGGCCACATAGGCGTGCGCGAGATCTGGTGCCAGCTCAATTGCCTTGTCCACCGCGACTTCCATGTGGTCAGTGCCCTCTTTATAAGAAACAAAACTGTTGGCCGCCATGCGGCCCCACGCATTCGCGAGGCCAACATAGGCCCTGGCGTAGTTCGGATCGAGGTCGATGGCTTTTCGGAAGGCAGAAATCGAGGCACGCAACGCCGCTTCATCATCACCACGGTTGCGGTGATGTTCGCCCAGCAGGTAGGCATTAAATGCCTCTTTGTTTTTTGTTCCGCCGCTTATCGGACGATCGCCATCCTCGCCAAGCAGCTTCACCTCGAGCGCTTTAGCCACAGCCGATGCGATTTCATCCTGTACGGCGAAAATATCATCCAGTTCGCGGTCGAAGGTTTTCGACCACAGGTGATAACCATCGGCAGCGCTGATGAGCTGTGCGGTGATCCGGATTCGCGTCTTGGATTGACGTACGCTGCCTTCCAGTATCGAACTCACACCAAGCTTATTGGCGATTTCAGAGATGTCGCCGGTTTGTCCCTTGAAATGAAACGAAGACGTACGAGCCGCCACCTTCAGATCTTTGATGTTGGTTAGAACGTTGAGCAACTCTTCAGTCAAACCATCTGAAAAATACTCGTTGTCGGGGTCACCACTGATATTGACGAAAGGCAGAACAGCTACGGAGGCGCTGGTTGGCGGCGACGAGCTGTCACGGCTACTAACGGCGTCCGCCGGTGTCGTACCGGAGTCTGTTTGCTTGTCGTCCTGACATATGAAGCCATAACCGCGCCGCGCGTAGGTCTTGATGTAGCGTGGTGACCTGGGGTCGTCACCGAGCGCCGCCCTGATTTCGGAAATGGCCTTGTGCAGGCCGTGCTCGGCGGAGTAGGAGTTCGGCCAGAACCGGGCCTGCAAGTCTGCGCTGCTTAAAACTTTGCCGCAATCGTCGGCAAGCGCGATAAGTACCGACATGCTTCGCGGTGAGACGTGTATGACGGTTTCACCGTTGGTGAGCGTTGACTCATCCTCATTAAGCAACCAGTCACCAACAACTCTCAATCCCCGCCCCTCGGCATCCATGTCGTATCGATGTTCTCATAACCTGAAAGCATTTAGGAGGTTTCCGGGAGGTTTTAGGAGATTCCGGGAATAGCCGTATCGGTGATGTTTCTCCATGCTGACCCAACACGCAATAGAAATGGAAACTATCAAGGGGATACACACATGAAAAAACGAATCAATAAACTATTGGCAACTTTTATCGCAGTCATGGCATGGAGTTCGAGCGCCTATGCCGGATGCACAAATGCGCAATTCGCCGGCACCTGGGATGTTGTTTTCACCGATGGGAACTCATGCAAGTTAGTAGTCAATGGTGCCGGTGACATTCTTATTGCCGGCGACCGGAGTCAGAGCGTTTGTTACGATCCGTTCAGAGGCGTGACGGAGCCGGATTCGGGTACGGTTTCCGTAGGCAGTGATTGCCTGGCCAATATCAACCTGGGCGTTGAAGGCGTGACATTGGATATGCTCGTCCGCATCGCCAATCCGCGCAACATCGGCGCTGGCGGCTTTGTGATCTATTTTCCTGGCGTTCCCAACCCGGTGGCCAAAGGCGCGCTTACCATGATCCGTGCGGAGTAGCTGATTCTTCGGGCGGTCACTGCGGTAAAAAACGGGAAAAGCCTGCACTGCAGGCTTTTTTCGTTTGCGTGGACGGTCGAGCCATCGCGCCGGGAGCAACTGCGGATATACTGGCGGATCATGGCGAGCATCTCCAAGAACCTGCTGTAGCTGCATTCGGAGGCAATGTGAAAATTTCTGCGATCCGCGTTTATCAAGTCGACCTGCCACTGGTTGAAGGTCGCTATTCGTGGTCTGAGGGAAAGTACGTTGAGGTATTCGATAGTACTGTTGTTGAACTTCTGACCGACAACGGCAACTCGGGATTCGGCGAAGTGTGCCCGCTCGGCCCGTTCTACCTGCCTGCATTTGGCGCAGGCGCACGTGCTGGCATCGGCGAGCTTGCATCGACACTGATATGGCAGGACCCGACCGCGATCGGACCGATCAATCAGTTGATGGACCGGGCCTTGCTCGGGCATCCCTACGTCAAGTCCGCCATCGATATGGCTTGCTGGGACCTGCTGGGCAAAACGGCCGGGAAATCGGTATGCGATCTCATGGGTGGCAAGTTTGGTGACAGTGTGGCGCTGTACCGGGCGATCAGCCAGCGGCCCGCCGAGGAGATGGCCGAAAATGTTGCCGGACATCGTGCCGATGGCTATACGAAGTTCCAGCTCAAGGTCGGTGGCCGACCGAGCGAGGACATCGATCGAATTCATGCCGCCGCGGACATACTGACCGCAGGCGAAGTCCTGGTTGCCGATGCGAATACCGGCTGGCGAGTTGATGATGCGGCGCGAGTCGTAAACGCCGTTCGAGACCGGGACGTCTATATAGAACAACCCTGTCGTTCTTATGAACACTGTCTGACTATCCGCAAGCGGACAGCCTTGCCGTTCATCCTGGACGAAAACATAGACGGCATCGACGCACTGCTGCGCGGCCATCAGGATGGCGCGATGGACGTGATCAATCTCAAGATATCGAAGGTCGGGGGACTGACCAGGGCGCGCCAGATTCGCGATCTTTGTGTGTCGCTAAACATCCCGATGACGATCGAGGACAGCTGGGGCGGCGACATCATTACGGCAGCTATAGCGCATCTCGCACATTCAACGCCAGAGTCCATGCGGTTTTCTGCGACGGACTTCAATAGCTACGTCAGCGTGCAAAATGCGACCGGCGCGCCGCAGAGGGTTGCCGGGCACATGGTGGCTTCGGACGAGCCGGGGCTGGGGATCACTCCAAATATGGATGCGCTTGGCCAGGCTGAATCGGAGTACAAGTGATCAGCCAACGAAATACTACGTTACTCTGTCTCTGTCTTGCGGCGGTTTGCGCGGTGTCCGCCCGCGCTGAGGAAAACGAATCCATGCTGACCATCGACCGAATATTTCATGACAAGGAATTCGAGCTGGACAAGAAGGTGCCGAGCAAATGGCTGGAAGGTGGAGCGAGTTACACGACAGTCGATGCCTCGGAGTCGGTCGCTGAGGGCTTCGATATCGTTCGTCACGACTCGGCAAGTGGTGAAAAGTCGATCCTGGTCAGCGCAAAGCAACTGATACCGGAAGGCGCAGAGAAGCCGCTTGAAATCAAGGACTACAGCTGGTCCGAAGACGGCCGGTTCGCACTGATCAGTACGAACACCGTTAAATTTCGGCGCCTGGAGTCGTTGGGCGACTACTGGCTGCTGAACCTGGCTGACTCTTCCCTGCGCCAGGTCGGCACCGACGCACGGCCATCTTCACTGATGTACGCGAAGTTTTCGCCCGACAGCAAGTTCGTTGCCTATATGTATCTGAACAACATTTACATCGAGAGCGTAGACGGGCGAACCAAAAATCAACTTACTCATGACGGCTCCGACCTGATCGTCAACGGCACTGGCGACTGGGTAAACGAAGAAGAGTTCGGTCTTCGCGACGGCTTCAAGTGGAGTCCGGACTCGAAGCAGTTGTGTTACTGGCAGTTCGATACCGAAGGCGTCGGCACCTTCTACATGATCAAGAATACCGACAACACCTATTCGCAACCGATTCCGCTGCAGTACCCGAAGGTGGGTACGACGAATTCGGCAACCCGAGTCGGTGTCGTCAACATCGAGTCAGCCGAAACCGTGTGGATCAAACTGGACGGCGATCCGCGGCAAAACTACGTGCCGCAAATGGACTGGGCGG
>CALDZH010000145.1 GCA_937944275.1 uncultured Woeseiaceae bacterium | reverse complement strand
GGCGTTGCGTGTGGAAACGCCAGCTGAAGCGCTCGAACTGGCTGCAGGTGCTGACCGAGACGCTGGAGCCAGGGTGTGAGATCGGCATGGAAGCCTGTGGTGGCTCGCACCACTGGGCGCGTGAGCTGCGTTCGCGCGGCTTTGCCGTCAAGCTGGTATCGCCGCAGTTCGTCAAGCCGTTCGTCAAGAGTCAGAAGAACGATGCCAACGATGCCGAGGCAGTCTGCGAAGCAATCAGCCGGCCCAGTATGCGGTACGTGCCGATCAAGACTGCCGAGCAACAAGACCTCCAGGCCATGCACCGGATCCGCGACACGCTGATGCGACACCGCAAAGCCAAGGCCAATCAGATCCGGGGCCTAGTTGCCGAGTACGGCATCGTGGCACCGAAGACCATCGTGCCATTAAGACGGGCAATCCCCGACTGGTTGGAGGATGCCGAGAACGGCTTGTCCGACAACTTCCGTGCGCTGCTGTACGGCCTGTGGGAGGACTTTCAACAGTTTGAGCAACGGGTGAAAGATGTCGACCGGCAGATCAACGCCGTCTCGAACGCCAACCCCGATGCGAAGCGTTTGAAGCAGCTGCGCGGTGTGGGCCCCTTGGTCTCAACGGCACTGGTCGCCCAGTTTGGTGACGGCCGCCAGTTCACCCGCGGACGACAAGCGGCTGCTTCAATCGGCGTTACGCCCAGGCACGCGGGTACTGGCGGCAAGAACCTGATCTACGGGATCACCAAACGCGGTGACCCGTACCTGAGGAGCATCCTCATCCACGGCGCCCGCGCCGTGGTCTCGCAAGCCAAGCGACGTGATGACGCCTTGAGTCGCTGGGTCACCGACCTGGCTGATCGAACGCACACCAATGTTGCTGCTGTCGCGCTTGCGAACAAGACAGCCAGGATGGCTTGGGCAATGCTGCGACACGGCACCGATTACGACCCCGATCTCGCGAGAGCTTGAAATACTACGAGAAAGATAGAACCAACCGAACGACGGAGCCCCACCACGACGATTGCCAAGTGAGCTAACGATGACGAAACGGTCGGCCCGGCGCCAGCCGAACCCGCGAATGGCCGAGTGCATAAAAGCACGTACAAGCGATTGGGAGCTGGCGCGCGCATACCCATCAAGGCCCGGCGTCAACGCACGCCAACTTACGAGGCCGGATATACGAGCGCAGTCGTCTTATTCTTCGCCTAACGCTCGCTTGTCAACGAGGAGGAGTCCATATACGGACCTTCGCCCTTGTGCAATGCGCGCTGCACAAGAAATGGCAGATATTATGACTTGGCCCAGCAATACTTTAGGCGGAGTAAACAAGCGGGAGTCAGCCGGCCAGCGTGCTGTCATAACTCGAAATTCGGTGTTTCGTGAGCTAATTCCAGACGTGATCTTTTTCTCCGGGCATTATCATCGTGAATAACTCTATTAGAGAACTGAGATGAGAAATCACCGACATCGCTCGGAACTTGAGCCTTTCCAGAATTTTGATCAGTTGGTTACAGATTCAATGATCCTGTCAGAAGATTACGTCGCATCTGCCATTAAAAACAATCGAAATGACAAACCGGATCCGTTTAGTACCGCTCGCGGAATAGTGAATGCTTTGGTGTTGTCACTTCTGTTTTGGGTCCCGATCCTGCTGGCTTTCTTTATCTTTTAGCTCCCCGCTTGGGGCGCCAAAGGGTCATTAAAAGCCATCCTAGTCTAAACATCCCGAATGACGGCGTTGGGGTGATGACTTCAACCGGTCGATGCAACACTTAAGCTCTAGTGATAGAGCGAAGGCGTTTCAGAACTGCTATTTCTTCGAGGCCGACGGAACATGGATAGATCCGGCGTTTCCAGATTCGGTAACGCCCGTGTCGGGAACATGGACGCAACATTCCACTGGCACAAAGACGACTTACACCGCAAGCTCAGAAGTTGACGAGTGCCCGTTGCAGACTGACCGGACTCCCTGATCGGTCGCCCACAGGTCGTGGATGCTTCGGTCGAGTTCTTCGAGAGGGTTATATGCTGTTAATGATGCCGTTCAGTGTCGTGCTCGGACGCATTGCTGCTGCCGTTTTTTCTTCGTCGGGCAGGTAGTACCCACCGATATCGACCGGTTGACCCTGAGCCCTGAGAAGCTCGGCGAGAATTTTTTCTTCGTCGCCGATCAGCGCCTGTGCGGGGGCTTTGAAGCGTGCGGCCAGCCCGCCGTCGTCGACGTTTGCCGCGACGGCTTCGGCCCAGTAACGTGCCAGAAAATAATGGCTGCCACGATTGTCGATTTCGTTGACCTTGCGAGACGGTGCCCTGTTTTCTTCGAGGTAACGGCCGTTTGCTTCGTTGAGCGCTGTAGCAATAATTCGTGCCTGGTCGCTGCCGGTCTTGTCAGCGACATCTTCGATCGACACAGCCAGTGCGAGAAACTCTCCAAGTGAATCCCAGCGAAGATGGCCTTCGCTGACAAACTGCTGCACATGTTTCGGAGCCGAACCGCCAGCGCCCGTTTCATACAGTCCGCCGCCTGCAAGCAGGGGCACGATCGACAGCATCTTGGCACTGGTGCCGAGTTCAAGGATCGGGAACAGGTCTGTCAGGTAATCACGCAACACATTACCGGTCACCGAGATCGTGTCTTCGCCGGTCCTGACGCGTTTCAGCGTCGAACGCATTGCTTCGACGGGAGTCTCGATACGAATGTCGAGACCTTCAGTATCGTGTTCAGCAAGATAACTGTTGACGAGCTCGATCAGATTGCGGTCGTGAGCACGGTCCGGGTTGAGCCAGAAGATTGCTGCAGAGCCTGTCGCGCGGGCGCGCATGACGGCGAGCTTCACCCAATCGCGAATTGGCAGGTCCTTCGTCTGGCACATGCGCCAGATATCGCCTTTATTGACGGCATGCTCCATGACGATATCGCCATTATCATCTGTGACCGTCACCTTGCCGTCGGCGGTAATTTCAAACGTCTTGTCGTGTGATCCGTATTCTTCGGCTTTCCGCGCCATGAGACCGACATTGCAGACATTGCCCATGGTTGCGACATCGAATGCGCCATGGTCTTTGCAGTCCTGGATGACTTCCTGGTAGATGCTCGCGTAGCAGCGATCCGGGATGACCATCTTTGTATCGTGTAACCGGCCGTCCGGTCCCCACATCTGCCCGGAGGAACGTATGGCAGCGGGCATTGATGCATCGATAATGACGTTGCTCGGCACGTGCAGGTTGGTAATGCCCTTGTCTGAGTCGACCATGGCCTGGTGGGGACGACCCTTGTAAACAGCGTCGAGGTCAGCTTTGACGCGCGCCTCAGCCGAGTGACCTTCGATCTTGGCGTAGACATCACCAATACCGTTATTTGCATCGACCCCTATTTCACCGAAAAGAGCCTCGTGCTTCTTGAATACGTCGCGGTAATACGCACGCACACAGTGGCCGAACATGATCGGATCTGAGACCTTCATCATCGTCGCTTTGAGGTGCAACGAAAAAAGCACTCCTTCTTCCCTGGCCGAATCGATTTCTTGCGCAAAGAACTTGCTGAGCGCTTCGCAGTTCATCACGGCCGAGTCGACCACTTCGCCATCGAGTACCGGTATCGCCTCGCGAAGTACCTTTCCGTTGCCATCTGCGTCTGTGTGCTCAATACGCAGGTTGCCAGCCCTTGCCACGATGACTGATTGCTCGCTGGAGAAAAAGTCTCCATCCTCCATGTGCGCCACGTGCGATTTGGAGTCAGCGCTCCAGGCACCCATTCGATGTGGATTTGCTTTTGCGAAGTTCTTGACCGCTAATGCAACTCGGCGATCCGAATTGCCCTCCCGCAATACGGGATTTACGGCACTGCCAAGTACGCTGGCGTAGCGATAATGAATGGCCTTCTCGGCATCATTCGACGGCTCCTCAGGATAGTCGGGTATATCGAACCCCTGGGACTGAAGTTCTTCGATGGCCGCAACGAGCTGCGGTATCGAGGCACTGATGTTTGGAAGTTTTATGATGTTGGCTTCCGGGGTTTTCGCCAGTTTTCCCAGTTCAGCCAGCGCATCATGTTGGCGTTGATCGTCAGTCAGGTTCTCGGGAAATTTGGCGATGATGCGGCCTGCGAGCGAGATATCACGTGTTTCGATATTGATCCCGGCAGCGTCTGTGAAGGCCTTGACCATCGGGAGGAACGAACAGGTCGCCAGTGCCGGTGCTTCGTCGGTCTTCGTGTAGATGATGGTGCTCATGCAGATCCCGTGGTCGACTTTCGCAAAGGGCGCGCATTATATATATCGACAGCTTCTATTGCACCGATGCCCAATGTTCGTCGGTCGCGACCATCGTCAGGACGTCATACTGGGCGACAATCTCATCGTCCTGATTGCTCACCTCGGTATCCCAGCGCACCTCCCCGTAACCGGTGCCAGCCCGGAGTGTCTTTTGCTTGCATGTCAGGCGAACCTTCAACGTGTCACCGTAATTGACGGGCTGGGCGAATCGCAGATCATCAACGCCGTAGTTGGCCAGCACCGGACCAAAATCCGGATCGACAAACAGGCCCGCCGCGAACGAGACGATCAGGTAGCCGTGTGCAACCCGGCCGTCGAAGAAGGGATTTCTGGCAGCAGCTTCCTCATCGGTGTGTGCATAGAATGTATCACCTGTGAAATCTGCGAAGTGCTGGATATCGTCGAGTGTGACCTGGCGCTCATCCGTGTGCACGGTGTCACCGATCGCCAGTTGTTCGAATGTCTTGCGAAATGGGTGGACCCCCGGATCCCTCTCATCAGCACCACGGGTCCACCGGTTGCCAATCGCCGTCAATGTTTGCGGTGATCCCTGGATTGCCGTGCGCTGCATGTAATGCTTTACGCCACGTACGCCGCCCATCTCCTCACCGCCCCCTGCGCGGCCGGGCCCACCGTGAATCAAGTGTGGCAGAGGCGATCCGTGGCCGGTCGACTCCGCGGCACAATGCCTGTTAATGATGACCATGCGGCCGTGGTAGGCGGCCGTACCGAGCACGAGTTGGCGTGCGACATCGTTGTCGTTGGTTATGATCGAGCCGGCGAGGCTGCCTTCACCCATGCGAGAAAGCTGAATCGCCTCTTCGAGATCCGCATACGGCAACACCGTGCTTACGGGCCCGAAGGCTTCGATAGAATGAACGGCACTCGACGTGAGCGGCTTCTCGCAATGCAACAATGTAGGCATGAAGAACGCTCCCTTGCTGGCGTCAGCGTCCACGACATCGAAATTGTCGTCACCGCCATAAACAATCTCGGCCTGGTGCGACAATTCCCTGACGCGATCTCGTACTTCATCGCGCTGTCCCTGGCTCGCAAGTGCACCCATGCCTACTTCCCTGTTTGCCGGATTGCCGATACGAACCTCTCCCAGCGCTTTCGCCAGCGCTTCGACAAGCGCCCCACAGATGGTCGCCGGTGCGATAATGCGCCGAATTGCCGTGCATTTCTGGCCAGCCTTGCTTGTCATTTCCTGCGTTACTTCTTTCACGTACAGGTCGAATTCGGGTGTGCCAGGGAGCGCGTCCGGCCCGAGGATGGACGAATTCAAGGAATCAGTTTCCGCCGTGAATGCCACCGACTCGCTGACGACGCGCGTGTGTTGTTGTAAAAATTCGGCCGTGTTTTTAGACCCGGTGAATGCAATCGTATCCTGGCAATTCAGGTGATCGAAGAGGTCACCAACGCTGCCGCAAATCAGCTGCAGTGCGCCATCGGGCAGAATGCCTGAAGCGTTGATCCGGCGGACCATGAGCTCTGTAAGGTACGCGGTGCTCGATGCCGGTTTCACGATTGCGGGCACGCCGGCAAGCAGGGTTGGCGCGAGCTTTTCCAGCATGCCCCAGCACGGAAAGTTGAAAGCGTTGATATGCACGGCGGCGCCCAGCTTCGGTGTGAAGATATGCTGACCGACAAATGTGCCGTTGCGGGACAGGGCTTCCGGTGGTCCGTCGAGGTAGACATGGTCGTTCGGCATCTCTCGTCGGCCCTTGCTTGAGAACACGAACAGCGTCGATATGCCGCCGTCGATATCGACCCAGCTGTCGGCCTTCGTTGCGCCGGTTTCTGTGGACAGGGCGTACAGTTCCTTCTTGTGCTCCATGAGGTATTGCGCGAGCGCCTTGAGCATTTCGCCCCGCTCGTGAAACGTCATTTTTCGCAGGTTCGAACCTCCAACGCTGCGCGCGTGAGCCAGCACCTGCGCAAAGTCCACGCCATCGCTGGTAATTCTCGCCAATGGTTCGCCGCTGACGGCGCTGCTCAGGATGGTGCCGTCGCCGTCACCGTCAATCCACTGATCCAGTACGAGGTTGCCAAGTTTCATCGGGAGCTCCTTGCAAAGGCGCTGTAGTTAGATACAAAAAAAAAAGGAATTGAAATATTCCGTATCGAATTGTACGGTCGGGCCAGTCGAAATCAAGCTGATCCAAATGAGCATCGATATTACATGTCAGAAACTCGTTGATGAATTTCGTTCGCGGCCAACGTTGCGCACGGGTTCTCTGATAACGACCATTTTTGGCGATGCAATTGCACCCCGTGGTGGTACCGTATGGCTCGGCAGCCTCATAAGGGTGATGGCTGATTTTGGTATCAGCGAGCGTCTTGTGCGCACGTCTGTATTTCGCCTCGTGAAAGATGGTTGGCTGCGGTCGCAGCAAATTGGTCGCCGCTCGTATTACAGCCTGACGGCCGAAGGCCGGGAGCGGTTCGAGCAGGCGACGCATCGAATTTACGGCGAGCCTGTTGATCACTGGGATGGCGAATGGTGCCTGCTGTTGTTGTCAGGATTGGGCACTCCCGCCAAGGATACTGTCCGCAGGGAATGTGGCTGGCTGGGTTTCGGCCCCTTGTCGGCTGATGTTCTTGCGCATCCGGCACCAGATCTTGCAGAACTGGACGTAACGATGCACCGCTTGGGAATCGAGGATTCGCTCGTTGTCATGCGCGGGCAGACCATTCGATGCGGTGCCGCGATGAGGGAGCTAACACACGACTGCTGGAAACTCGATGAAATCGACGCACGCTACGCCGATTTTGTTCGGAGATTCAGACCGGTGCTAAAGGCTTTGGCCGGGAAGCCTCAAATTGCTGATAAATCGGCTTTTTTAGTTCGCACGCTGCTGATACAGGAGTATCGTAAGGTCTTGTTACGCGATCCCTGGTTGCCGGCTGAGCTACTGCCAGTGGGCTGGCACGGAGCCGCGGCTTACCAACTTTGCCGTAATCTCTACCGCGCGGTGCACGTGGGGGCTGACGCGTGGCTCGATGAACAAATGGAGACGGCGGATGGGCCGCTGCCGCCCGTGTCGCGGGCGTTTATGAGGCGGTTTGGTGGATTGGACAATGGCTGATTTTAAAATGGCACAGCGCTGTGCTGCCGAAATGTGGAAGGTGGATAACGCATCGCGCCTGCTCGGTATAGAGGTCGAGGTCACGGGAGTGGGGGCCTCGAAGGCGACGATGCGCGTGCGCGAGGACATGGTCAATGGTTTCGATATATGCCATGGCGGCATGCTGTTCACGCTGGCCGATACGGCGTGCGCATTTGCGGGCAATTCCTATAATCGTGTCACTCTGACGGCGTCCGGAAAGATTCACTTTCTGCGTTCCGTAATGCTGGGCGATGTGCTGACCGCGATCGCGACGGAGGATTATCGGGGTCAGCGTCGAGGTTTTTACACGGTGAAGATCACGAACCAGCAAGACGAGGCCGTGGCAATATTTCGCGGACGCGTGGTGAGTCGCGACGAGCCGGTTGTCGATCGGAAATTGTGATACAGGGTGTCTTGAAAAGTATAAAAAACCGTGACACATTGAACGGATTGTCCTTGGAGTTAATACATGTATACGCAGGGCCTTGACCAGTCAGGAAGGGGTGACTCCGCCAAGTCGGGCGGAGAATCCAAAGAGCAATTGGACGCGTTTCAGGCACGCATCGATGCTGAAGAGAAGATCGAGGCGAAGGACTGGATGCCCGAGGCCTATCGCAGAACATTGATTCGCCAGATTTCCCAGCATGCACATTCCGAGATTATCGGCATGCAGCCCGAGGGTAACTGGTTGACACGTGCGCCCTCGCTCAAACGCAAGGCCATCCTTCTGGCAAAAATTCAAGATGAGGCCGGGCATGGTCTGTATCTGTACGGCGCGGCCGAGACGCTGGGCGTATCGCGAGACCAGATGGTTGCGGACCTGTTGTCTGGCAAGGCCAAGTACTCGAGTATTTTCAACTACCCGACACTGACCTGGGCTGACATTGGCGCAATCGGCTGGCTTGTCGATGGTGCGGCCATCATGAACCAGATCCCCCTGTGCCGCTGCTCCTACGGGCCATATTCACGCGCCATGATTCGGGTCTGCAAGGAGGAGAGTTTTCATCAGCGGCAGGGTTTCGAAATCATGCTGACATTGTGTCGCGGCACTGAGGAGCAAAAGGCGATGGCGCAGGACGCCTTGAATCGATTCTGGTGGCCATCGCTAATGATGTTCGGCCCGAATGACTCGGCGTCAAAACACTCCGCCCAGTCCATGGCCTGGAAGATAAAGCGTTTCAGCAATGATGAGCTGCGACAGAAATTCATTGACGTAACCGTGCCGCAGGCGGACTTTCTCGGGCTGACTATTCCGGATGACAAGCTGCGGCAGAATGAGGAAACGGGGCACTACGAGCACTCGGAGATCGACTGGCAGGAGTTTTTTGAAGTGATTTCCGGCAATGGCCCATGTAATAAAGAGCGCATGGCCAAACGCCGCAAGGCACACGACGATGGTGCGTGGGTTCGCGAAGCGGCCCGGGCTCACGCGGCGAAAAAAGCAGACGCATCCGCCGCTGCATAGGCTCGGCCTCAGCTACGACAGGAATTAGCTATGACAAAGCAGGAATGGCCACTTTACGAAGTCTTTATTCGCAGTAAGTCGGGCCTTAGCCACCGGCATGCGGGCAGTGTGCATGCTGCCGATGACGAAATGGCGCTCAACAATGCGCGCGATACTTACACACGGCGGACCGAGGGCGTTAGCATCTGGGTTGTTCGTTCAGACCAGATAGTCGCTTCAGATCCTGCCGAATCCTCCGCCTTCTTCGAGCCGGCGGAAGACAAGGTCTATCGTCATCCGACGTTTTACGACATTCCCGACGAGGTCGAGAACCTGTGACTGACAAAAACGTCCTCGCAGCCTACGCAACGCGTCTCGGCGATAATGCGCTGATTATCGGTCAGCGCATGATCGAGCTTGTCGCCGCAGGGCCGGAACTCGAAGAGGAGCTCGCCAACGCAAACTTCGCGCTCGACTATATCGGTCAGGCGCGCATGTTCTTCAGCTATGCGGGTGAGTGTGAAGGTGCGGGGCGCAGCGAAGATGACTTCGCTTTTCTGCGGCCAGAGCACGAGTACCAAAACTTGTTACTCGTCGAGCAACCCAACGGGCATTTCGGTGACGCTATCGTGCGCCAGGTGTTGTTCGATTCATGGTACCTGGCTCTGCTTGAAGTACTGACGCGCTGCAGCGATGAAGGAATCTCCGATATTGCGGCACGCGCATGCAAGGAAGTTCGGTATCACTTGAGGCACAGCAGTCAGTGGCTTGTCCGTCTTGGTGATGGCACGGATGAAAGCCACGCGCGCGTACAACAGTCGCTCAACGACTTGTGGAAATTTACAGGCGAGATGTTCGTTCCGGACGACCTTGATGATGAAATGAGGTCGGCGTTCAATGGCCCACATCTCGAGGTTCTCGAAACACAGTGGCGGGCGGACGTCGCTGCAATTGTCGCTGAAGCGACTCTCGATCTGCCTGACGACCAGTGGATGGCAAGTGGCGGTAAACAAGGTCGGCATACCGAGCACTTCGGGTTTTTGCTCGCCGAGATGCAAATTATGCAACGCACTTTTCCAGGTGCAACATGGTAGAGACAATCTACAAACCTGAGCAGATCCTTGAGTGGCTGTCCGACGTGGCCGACCCGGAGATCCCGGTGTTGACGATCATGGATCTGGGCATCGTGCGTGATGTTGAATGCAACGGAGGAGTAACCGTATCGTTGACCCCGACCTACTCAGGATGTCCTGCAACTGAAGCAATTGAGGCCAGCGTGGTTGCTGCCCTCGAGGAGAGAGGCGTCGCGAAAATAAGTATACGGCGCGTACTTGCACCTGCCTGGACGACTGACTGGATCAGCCAGGAGGGGCGCGAAAAGTTGCGGGTCTATGGTATAGCCCCACCTCAACGGCGCGATCGCCCGATCATTTGCCCACGCTGTGATTCGAGCAATACAGAGCTTGTCAGCGAGTTTGGCTCCACGGCATGCAAGGCATCTTACAGGTGTGTCGATTGCCTCGAGCCTTTCGAATATTTCAAGTGCCTATGAAACAGTTTTATCCCCTTACGGTCGCGTCCAAGACTCAGGAGACTCGAGACGCGGTCCGCATCGGCCTCGACGTTCCCGCAGAGCTTCGGGACGAATTTGCTTTTCTGCCGGGACAGCATTTGCCGATACAAATCGAACAGGATGGCAAACCACTTCGGCGCACCTATAGCATTTGTTCTGCCGAAGGTTGTTGGCCACTCGAGATAGGTGTACGGGTGCAACCCGGCGGTCGGTTCTCTGAATATGCTGCTCACGACCTGAAAGTTGGCGACACGCTCGATGTTATGCCTCCGACAGGACGTTTTCATCTTCCGACAGATCGCGAGGATGGAAAATTTCACATTGGCTTTGCTGCAGGCAGCGGTATCACGCCGATTCTCTCGATCGTTGCGTCCGTATTACGCAATGAGCCGACCAGTCGATTCGCGTTGTTCTATGGCAACCGCAGGCAGAATACGACCATGTTTATCGAAGATCTGTTTGCGCTCAAGAACCAGTATCCACAGCGTTTTCAGGTTCATTTTGTCTTCAGCCAGGAAGAGCAGGAGTTCGATATCTCCGGCGGTCGCCTCGATACGGCCAAAGTAGAGGAGTTGTACGAGAGCTTCTGCAGCGGCGACACCGTTGACGAGGCCTGGATCTGCGGCCCGGATTCAATGACAGAGATTGTCACGGACGCATTGCTTGCAAAGGGCCTCGATGCGGAGGCCGTACACGCCGAACGCTTCGGTGTGCCGAGAAAGAGCGTCAAGAGCGCAACGCCTGTTATTGAGACCGAGGCAGGCGATGTTGAGGTCACGGTCATCATGGACGGTCACAGGAAGTCGTTCCAGATGCCGCGGGCAGGGACGAATATTGTTGATGCGGCCGCGGAACACGGTCTGGAGCTGCCGTATTCCTGCAAGGGCGGTGTATGTGCGACTTGCCGCACCCACGTTCGTGAGGGCGAAGTCGACATGGCGACTAACTATGGCCTCGAACCGTGGGAGGTGGAGAAGGGGTTTGTGCTCGCCTGCCAGAGCAGGCCGGTCACGAACAAGATCGTACTGGATTACGACAAATCCTAGGAAGGGTCCTCTCCCGGCAAACGGGAAATCGGGGCTCGAAATGGCGCAAATTCAAAACTAAGGCGCGACTTACGCGAGTAAAATATCAAATTACCTATGTCCACGGCAGGTTCTAGCCTGATTTTAAGCCGGAGAGCAGATGACAACGACAACTACAAATTCAGCGACAGAACTTCCGGCTCGTCGAAGTTCCTATAACTACGATGACTTGATCGCCAGTGGCCATGGGGAGTTGTTCGGACCAACGAACGGTCGCCTGCCAAAGCCCAATATGCTCATGTTGGATCGTATTACCTTGATCTCGGACGAAGGTGGCAAGTACGGCAAGGGTGAAATCAAGGCGGAGCTTGATATCAACCCGGATCTCTGGTTCTTCGAATGTCACTTCGAGGGTGATCCGGTAATGCCCGGCTGCCTTGGGCTGGACGCGATGTGGCAACTTGTCGGATTCCATCTTGTCTGGCAGGGCCTGCAGGGGCGCGGGCGGGCGCTGGGCGTCGGCAAGGTCAAATTTACGGGGCAGGTTTTACCGACAGCGAAAATAGTCACTTACCAGATCGATATAAAGCGTGTTATTGCGCGCAAACTGAACATGGCAATTGCCGACGGCACGATGCACGTTGATGGACGCGAAATCTATACTGCTGAAGACTTGCGGGTCGGCCTGTTTTCATCCACAGACAATTTCTAGGGGATAGCATGCGGCGTGCAGTCATCACGGGACTCGGTGCGGTTTCGTGCATAGGTAACAACAAAGAAGAAATTCTCGACTCTCTGAAGAACGGCCGCTCAGGCATCGTTGCCAACGAGACGTTCAAGGAGATGGGTCTTCGCAGCCAGGTTTCCGGCAGCTGCGAGATCGATTTCAAGGACCATATTGATCGCAAGGTCTTGCGTTTCATGGGTGATGCAGCGGCCTACTCTTACATTGCCATGCAGCAGTGCATAAGCGACGCCGGCCTCGCGGACAGTGATGTCTCGAATATCCGTTCCGGCCTGATCGCCGGTTCTGGCGGCGCATCGAGTGCGAACATCGTCAAGGCAGCCGATGCGCTTCGTTCCAGGGGTGTCCGTAAGATCGGTCCTTATGGCGTTACCAAGACGATGGGCAGTACGGTTGCCGCATGCCTCGCGACGCCATTCAAAATTAAAGGTATCAACTACTCAATTACCTCTGCCTGTGCGACTAGCGCACACTGCATTGGCGCTGCCGCAGAGCAGATAGCGCTGGGCAAGCAGGACATCGTGTTTGCCGGTGGTGGCGAGGAAGAGGACTGGACGCTAACCGCTTTGTTCGACGCGATGGGCGCGCTGTCAACGAAATATAATGAAGATCCGACCCAGGCATCGCGGCCGTATGATGCAGGACGTGATGGATTCGTGAGTTCTTCGGGGTCCGGTATGGTTGTCGTCGAGGAGCTTGAGCACGCCAAAGCGCGAGGTGCGAAGATCTACGCGGAACTCGTCGGCTATGCAGCAACATCGGATGGCTACGACATGGTCGCGCCGTCGGGAGAGGGTGCGATTCGTTGCATGGATCTGGCGCGCTCGACGGTGGAAGGACCTGTCGACTACATCAATACGCATGGCACCAGTACACCGGTAGGTGATGTGCAGGAAATCGAGGCGATGCGCGAGTTGTTTGGTGACGACATGCCACGTTATGGCTCGACGAAATCGATGTGCGGACACTCTCTTGGTGCCACAGGCGTGCAGGAGGCGATCCATTGCCTGCTGATGCTCGAGCATGATTTCATCGCGCCGTCGATTAATGTCGTCGAGCCTGACGAGGCTGTTGCCGGCACACCGCTTGTCACGGAGTTGGTCGAGAACGCTGGTGTCAGTACGGCGATGTCCAATAGTTTCGGTTTCGGTGGAACCAACGCCACACTGGTGTTCCAGAAACCCTAGCAGTCCGTCATAATCGGTCACTATGACTATAGAGACCTTAAGCGAAACGAGCTGTTTTGGCGGCCGTATTGGCTTCTACCAGCACACCTCATCCAGCAATAACTGCGACATGCGGTTCTCGGTATTTGTGCCGCCCCAGGCGGCGCAGGGCAAGGTGCCGGTGGTGACATTCCTGTCCGGCCTTACCTGTACCGAAGAGAATTTCATGGTGAAGAGCGGCGCGCAGCGCGTTGCGGCCATGCTCGGCATAATGCTCGTGTCTCCCGACACAAGTCCCCGAGGCGAGGGCGTACCCGACGATCCTGACGGAGACTATGATTTCGGACTGGCTGCAGGCTTCTATCTCAATGCGACGCAGGAACCGTGGTCGGCGAATTACCAAATGTACGACTACATCACGAAGGAGTTGCCGCCGGTCATTTTTGACAACTTTCCGGGCGATCCGGAGCGCCACGGTCTGACCGGACATTCTATGGGCGGGCACGGTGCATTGACGATTGGTCTGCGCAATCCGGACATGTTCAGTTCGTTGTCGGCGTTTGCACCGATCTGCACGACGCTGCACAGCCCCTGGGGACAAAAAGCGCTCGCTTATTATCTCGGCGACGATAAGTCGACATGGCAGGATTACGACGCCTGCGAAGTTGCGCGGCGTTCCGGAGGCATAAAGAAGTTTGATCGAATCCTTGTGGACCAGGGAGCCGACGATCCGTTTCTTGCGGAACAACTGAAGCCGGAATTGCTTGAAGCCGCTTGCAAGGAAAGTGGCCTGCCACTAGAGCTGCACATTCACCAAGGCTACGATCACGGCTACTATTTCATCTCCACGTTCGTTGAAGAGCATCTTCGGTTTCATGCTGAGCGCCTTCGGGCCTGATCCAAATGGAACAATGGCTCATCCTTGGTGTTGCCATGCTTGCGACGGGAACCGTCGCCGGCGTGCTCGCCGGCCTTTTTGGCATAGGAGGTGGCATCGTTATCGTCCCGGTGCTCGAGACCGCACTGGGGTTCGCCGGGGTTGATCCCGCCATACGCATGCATGTCGCGGTAGGTACCTCGCTCGCAACGATCATTCCTACCTCGATCTCGTCGGCGCGCGCACATCACATGCGTAGATCGGTCGACGTCGATATCGTCAAGCGCTGGGCCGTTTTTGTACTGCTGGGAGCCTTGCTTGGTGCGTGGATAGCGTCACGGGTGCACAGTGACGTCCTTGCGATAGTATTTGCGACGCTCGCATTCCTGGTTGCACTCAAAATGTTGTTCATGCCCGAAAGCCGTAATCTTACAGAGGAAGTTCCGCATGGCGTGCTGGTGCCGGTAATTCCGACGGCTATTGGTTGTTTCTCGAGCATGATGGGCATTGGCGGTGGCACGTTTTCGGTCATGACGCTGACGTTGTTCAACGAACCAATTCACCGTGCCGTCGGTACAGCTGCGTTATTTGGCCTGGTGATCAGTCTGCCCGGTATGCTCGGTTTCGTTGCCGCCGGTTGGGCGGATCCGCGCATCCCTGCCAGCAGTCTTGGTTACGTCAACCTGATCGGGTTTGCCTGCATCGCGCCGGCGACCGTACTTGCGGCGCCGCTCGGCGCGAAGATCGCACACGGGTTTTCTGCAAAACGCCTGAATATGTTGTTTGGAGTCTTTCTGATCTTCGCCTCAATTCGACTTTTCTACCGCGCATTCCTGTGAAACGCATTTTTTTCTACTTTGTTGCGATCGCCACGTTGCCCGCTTGCGGTCCGCGCGAACTTGAACCTGATGCACCTGTCGAATGCGACCAGTGTGATGGCTGGAACGAGACGCACGAGCCGTTCCGCATACACGGCAATACGTGGTATGTCGGCACGGATGGCCTGTCGTCGATTTTGATTCAGTCCGACGACGGTCTGATTCTCATCGACGGTGGCTTGCCACAATCTGCCGCGTTGATAGATGCCAACATTCGATCACTGGGCTTTGATCCACTGACGATCGAGGCAATCCTCGTGTCGCACCCACACTTCGATCATGCAGGTGGAGTGGCGGCGTTGCAGCGGCTCACGGGAGCCAACGTGTTTACAAGTAGGGCAGGTGCGCCTGTTCTTGAAGGCGGTCGATTAGCCGAAAATGATCCGCAGTATGTGGCCGATTCAGACCACGGCTCATTCCCGGCTGTCAGCAACGCTACGGTTGTGGGTGACGGCGAATTGGTAGCTGTGGGCAATGTTAGCGTAAGAGCTGTATACACACCCGGTCATACGGCCGGGAGTGTTACATGGACCTGGGAATCATGCGCTCTCAATACCTGTTATGACGTTGTTTACGCCGACAGTATGAGCCCGGTTTCCGCGCAAGGCTTCTCGTTCGCAACGACCGGCATGGCTGATCAAATAACAGAAAGCGCTGGAATTATCGGAGATCTCGACTGCGACATCCTGTTATCGCCGCATCCATTTTTCTTCGGCATGCATGATAAGCTGGAACGCCGAGACGAGGGCAATCCCTTCGTGAGCAGCTTTGCATGCACGTTTTATGCGGAGTCATCGCTGGACTGGCTGGAGCAGCGACTGAAGGCCGAAGGAGGCCAACCGCCGCCCGTCACCCTGCTGGAGTGACACGGGTAAGTTGTTTGTGATGGCATTGAACGCATAGAATGCTGCTCGCACTATCTTTCGATCCAAACAGTAGGATTCCAATAATGAAATATTTCAAGTACTTGCCCATTGTGGCACTTTTCTCGATGGCTGCTTTTGCCTCGACTACAGACGAAAAAGCCGCATCAGCATCTGCAGAAGCTGTGATGGACAAGCCGTCATTTTCTGCCAGCCAATCCATGACAGTCTCCGCAGTTGTAACAGCCATCGACCACGATACCCGGGTTGTGACTGTTCGTAAGCCTGATGGTGAAGATCTCACATTTACCGCTAGTGCAGAGGTGCGAAATCTGCCCCAGGTCCAGGTCGGTGATGTTCTCGTTGCCGAGTATGTTGAGTCCGTGTCCATAGAGGTCATGCCGGATGACGGGATGGGAACGGATGCCGCCGAGGCGGTTGCCATGGGCCGCGCCGAAGAAGGAGCGATGCCCGGATTCGCGGCGATGGACTCAAAGATCGTGATCGCGAAGGTTGAGGAAATTAACCTCGAGTTGAATACGTTCAAGTTGAAGGGGCCCGACGGTGTGGTCGAAGAATTCGTGGCTCGGAACCCGGACAACCTGAGACGATCCGAAGTCGGCGACCTGGTAGTGATCACCACGACCGAAGCTGTGGCCATTTCCGTTGAGCATCAGCCGGCTCAGTAGGTCACTATATTCGTGATAATAAATGGGCCCGAATGGGCCCGTTTTTTTTAAGAGACTGAAGACGAGCGCCGCATGTCGTCCCATCCGGCACGGGAAATTCGATAAATCGGGGTGACTGCGCCGTAACATAGTGTGCGGCCACTGTAGATAAAGCCCGACTTTTCCAGGACCTTTTTTGATGCAAGATTCTCGTCGCGGACGGACGCAACCAGTTCTTCCAAGGGCGATTCCCGAAACGAAAATTCAAGCAGCCGCCTGGCAATCTCGGTCGCATATCCTTTGCCCCACGCCGACGGTTTCAGAAAATAGCCGAGCTCTATATTGCCCTCGGGCAGTTGGTCCGGGATGAGCAGGCTGAAGTCATAATCATCTTCCTCAATGGGCAGAGGTAGAAGATAGGCGCTTCCGTACTTTTCGCTGGTCACTCGATCGGCGACACACCAGATACCAATCCAGCCGTTGCAGCCTCGCCTGGTCGAGTCTGGCATCCCGGCTCGAATCTCTTCTTCGGTTTCGGCATCACAGATGTATTTGACGACGTTGGGGTCGGTCCACAACTCAATTGAGATGTCGATATCCGCATCGACCAGCGGAGTAAGTTGCAGGCGATCCGTCAGTAGCTTCAGCATCATGGGTGGACCTGGGCAGCTAGCTGACGCTGCCAAGTGCAACCCTGATGGCTTCTCCGCTTACGCCGCTCGATTCCTCGGTAGCGAGGAAAGCGATCATCTCCGCCACTTCCTGCGGCGTGGCCACGCGTTCTGGAGGATACAGCGCTGCACGCTCTTCCCACACGTGCTCCATAGTGGTGCCGCGGTCACTGGCCTCGGCCTGTGCAGAGCGATCGGCCATTTCGGTCCTCACCCAGCCGGGCAGCACGGCATTGGAGGTTATCCCAAAGGGGCCGGCGTCCTGCGCGACGGAGCGCATCAGTCCCAGTAAGCCGTGTTTGGAACTGCTGTAGGCACTCCCCGCGTATTCGGCAACCAGGCCTGCCGTCGAACTGGTGTACACGATGCGGCCGTATCTGCGTTCCACCATCTGCGGCAAGACCAGCCGAGATAGATGATACGGCCCGTCAAGATTGATGCGCATCATCTCGTCCCAGACCCCGGGGTCCTGTTCCCAGATGACGCGCTCGTGCGCTGAACCGAGGCCGTGGTTACAGATGAGAATTTCGATTGAACCTAAACGCTCTTCAGCCTCTGCGACCGCCTTTTCGCAACCGGCGACTGTTCCGAGGTCGGCTACCGCATAGTCGAGCCCCGTATCTGCAAGTTCCTGCTCACTGCGCGCGACGCACATTACGCGGGCACCGCGTGCCGCCAGCGTTTCTGCAGTTGCGCGTCCTATGCCGCGGCCTGCGCCGGTTATCAGAGCTACGCGCCCTTCGACTCCCGCCATCTAGCTCTCCATTGTCTGGCTCGACATGTTGTGTCCACCGTGGCCCTGGGTTCCGGCCAGTTTCATCACGGGCATCGCGATTGTTGCGAGGCCGAGAAGGACAATCAGTAGTCCAGCTCCCATTCGCTTGCCACTCATGAACTGAGCAAGCTTTGACGCACTGACCCCGGTCGCAACCATGGCGGGCATTGTACCCAGACCAAATGCGATCATCACCAGTCCGCCGCCGCCCGGTTCTGCCGTCGTGGCAGCAAGCAACAACACACTGTAGACCAGTCCGCAGGGCAGCCAGCCCCAAATCAGCCCCAAGCCAAATGCCTGCGGTATCGAATTGACTGGTACCAGGCTTTTTGCCGCAGGCGCAATGCGTTTCCACAGGCGCGCACCGGCATTTTCCAGGGGTGCCAGGATGCGCCAGCCAAAAGCGAGTTGCAGGCCGACGAGGACAATCAACAGCCCGCTCGCGAGGCGCACTGGAGCCATGAGATCCGGAATGGAGTCAACGGCCGTTTTACCCAACACCGCCACCACGACGCCAAGAAACGCATAACTCAGGATGCGTCCGGTGTTGTAGGCAATAGCTTTGGGAAATTGTGAGCGCAGCGACGCGATGCTCGCATTGACTGCAAACAGTCCTGAGATACCGCCACACATGCCGAAACAATGTGCGCTGCCGAGAAAACCGGTGATAAACGCGGCCGTCAGAACCGGCCAGAGTTCAGTCACGAGTGTCCTCCTGGTCGGGCCTGGTGTCGTCATCCATCACGACACGCATGGCGGGCGTGTCGAGATCATCAAATTGACCGCTGCCTACTGCCCAGAAGAACGCCCATACGGCACCAGCAAGCAGAAGCAGGGCGAGTGGAATCAGGACGTAGAGTACAGACATTATTCGAACCGGTTGAGGCGCAAGGCGTTGAGCACAACGATTAGTGAGCTGGCGCTCATACCAATGGCTGCTGCCCATGGCGGAACGTAGCCTGCTGCAGCAAGCGGTAATGCCAGTGCATTGTATACGATTGCCCACGCCAGATTCTGGCGCACAATGCGCATGGTCTTGCGTGACATCTCGACTGCGGTCGTCAGGGGTGAAAGCGAATCCCCGAGCATAATTACGTCCGCGCTTGTTTGTGCGAGCAGGGCACCATGCGCTGGAGCGATTGAAGTATCGGCGCCGGCGAGCACGGGCGCATCGTTTATGCCATCGCCGATCATTACGACCTTTTCACCACGTTTCTGTGCAGCCTCGATGATTGCGAGCTTGTCCTCGGGTGTACATTCGTAATAGACATCGTCGATAGCCAGTCTGGAAGCGACCGACTCAACGGCAGCCCGATTGTCGCCGCTAACGAGTGCCGTGCCCACACCGTGGCCGCGCAGATTCTCGAGCGTCTGCGCAACATTCGGTCGCAACTCGTCTTCGAGTTCAAACCACGCGACGACATTTTCGTCAACACCGAGAAACACATGTGTTGCGGCACTGTCATTAGCTTCCGCTACACCGCCGATAAACGACGCATTACCGAGACGCCACTCTCGGCCATGGATGATGCCGCGAACGCCCTCGCCGACGACGATCTCGTGTGAGGTGACAACAGGTAATTCGTCGGGCAACGCAAATGCACGTGCCAGCGGATGGGTCGATGCATGCTCCAGTGCAGCGGCGATGACGCGGCAGTCTTTCTCGGTCCAGGCATTGTCGGTGACAAATACGGCGGTGATGCGTGGCAGGCCAATCGTCAACGTACCGGTCTTGTCAAATACTGCGAGCGTCGCACGCGAAAGCGCTTCGATTGCATTGCCGTTGGTTACCAGCAGGCGAAGCTGCGACAGACGGCTGCCGGCTGCTGCAAACGCCGCAGGAGTTGCGAGAGCGAGAGCGCATGGACAGGTGACAACGAGTACCGATAACGTGATGACAAATGCGCGATCGGGATCGTTGAAGTACCAGAACGTTGCAACGCCCGTCGCCACGACGAGCAAGGCAACGACGATATAGCTGGCAATCTTGTCTGCGAGCGTAACGAATGCCGGTCGAGCATATCGTGCTCGTTCGCTGAGGCGGCTGATAGTGCCGAGCGTTGTGTCGCCGCCTGTTGATGTCACTGTCATCTCGATCATGCTGTCGAGATTTACGCTGCCTGCGGAAAGTTCATCACCTACGACTTTTGTCTGCGGCGTGGCTTCGCCCGTGAGCAGTGCTTCATCGACACTGGTCGCTCCGGATGCGAGAACACCGTCGGCGGGAATTGCTTCCCCGGCCCGAATGAGGACATGATCGCCCGTGGTCAGTTGGCTGACAGGAACGACGACATGTGCTTCGTTATCGATGCGAGTCGCCGTGTTGGGTAAAAGGGAGGACAGGGCGGCGCTGCGATCGATCGAGCGATGTCGGGCTCGCATCTCGAGGAAGCGGCCGAGGGTCAGAAAAAACACGAACATCGTAACCGAGTCGAACCAGACGGCCTCACCGCGCGTAAACGTTGCGTACACCGACGCGACATACGCTGAACCCACTGCAATCGAGACAGGCAGGTCCATTCCGGGCTTGCGCCTGGCCACGCCGCGCCACGCGCTCGTGAAGAACGGCCTGGCCGCGTAGAAAACGACAGGGGTCGTAACGAAAAAACTGACGAGGCGCAGGAAGTGCTGCATATCGGGATCGATGCCCTGGAAATCCATCGAGTACAGTCCGACGGCAAACATCATGACCTGCATCATGCCCAGGGAGGCGACCAAAAGGCGTTTCAGTGCTGTGCGCTGCTCGGTAACTTCGGGACGCACCGTACTCTCAGGCGATAAGGGTTGTGGTTGGTAACCAAGATCGGCCAGCGTCGCAAGGTGGCTCGACAGGCTCGCTTCGCGAGCGGGGAAGCGGAGGCGCAGGCGGTGCGTAATAGGATTGACCTCGGCCGACGCGACGCCGGGTTGCTTACCGAGCGTCGTTTCGATCAGCCAGCTGCAGGCGGAGCAGTACATGCCACCGACGTAGATTGTTGCCTCGCGCATATCGTCGTGAGACTCGGTGAACGCGTCCAGCATTTCGGGGCTGTCGAAAACTTTCCATTCGGCGGCCTCTTCAGGAGGGCGGCCGACTCCCGGCTCGGGTGCGTCGCGCAGGTCGTAGTAGCGACTAAGTCCTGTATCGCGAATCAGTTCGGCGACGGCCTTACAGCCCGGGCAACAAACGGGCCTTTGCTCTTCCTCGATCTGTACCGTGAGCTCGCAGCCCGTGGGGACCGGCAATGCACAGTGAAAACAGGTCTTGTGGTTCTTATCGCCCGTCATCATCGCCAACGCCGCTCGGGCGCAGCGTCAGGCTGGTCTCGCCCTGCCACTCGGCTGACACGCGCCACTCATCGCCGGCTTTCAGGACCGCATAGAAGCGTTCGTCGGGAACCGTTACCAGGTGGCCTACCCAGACCGGATTGCCGGACTCGTCAGGCATGGCCTTGTTCAGGATAACCAAACGATCGCGATCGGCGAACGCTGGATGCGAAAGTTCAAACTCGAGTACAGCGGGTACCTCGGCGAGGTCGCCCGAGCGAATCACGGCCGAGACGACGCCGGTATCAGGATCGATTTCAACAAGGGCGGCGAGATTCATTTCGGCGGCCAGGCGTTCGGCCGAAAATCGGCGGTCCGCTGCTTTCCTGACACCGTCGTCAGATTTCACGACCAGTGAGTCGGTTGTCTGCATCGCAATCCATACGGTGGTCAACCCGGCTACGACTGCCGAGGCGGGCAGGGCGATAATGAACCAGGGCCAGAATTGCCGGTACCAGGGCTCGGTGTCTTCACGATCCATGCCGGGGCTCAAGGTGTCGGGCCGATGAAGCGACTATCTTCAGTCACGGACACGCCCTCGGCGTCGATTGCCGTAACGGTGAAATAGATCGTATTGATGCCATAGGCGTCGTCCCGGCTCGCGCGTGCGCGAACAGGCAGTGACGCGACGCTGCTGCCATCAACGTCCACAGTCTCGCCCACGCCATCGAGAACGATGCCGTCGACACCTTCGACACTGAGGATGAAGCTCCGCGTACGCTCATCCTGGTTGATGATCTTGAGCGTGTATATGTTCTCGATCATGTTGTTCGGAATTTCACGGTACAGCGTATTGCGGTCTCTAATGACGTCGAGAATAATCGGCGTGCGCGTCGCCATGGAAGTCATTAGCCCGATTATGAGGATCAACAGCAGGGTAGCGTAGACCAGCATGCGCGGGCGGAGGACACGCGTCTGCTTGGTTTTCAATGTATTTTCAGTCGTGTAACGGACCAGCCCGCGCGGGTAATCCATCTTGTCCATGATCGAATCGCAGGCATCGATACATGCAGCACAGGCAATACACTCGTATTGCAACCCTTCGCGTATATCAATTCCTGTCGGGCAAACCTGCACACAAAGCTGGCAGTCGATGCAGTCACCCAAACCCGCTTCACGAGGATCGACGGAGCGTTTGCGTCCGCCACGTGGCTCGCCTCGTTCTTCGTCATAGGAAATTATCAGTGTGTCCTTGTCGAACATTGCACTCTGGAAGCGAGCGTAGGGACACATGTATTTGCAGACCTGTTCGCGCATGTAGCCTGCGTTGCCGTATGTAGCGAAGCCGTAGAAGAGACCCCAGAAAAGTGTCCATCCACCGATGTTGAGCGCGATCAGATCGGCCCCTAGTTCCCGAATCGGTGTGAAGTAACCGACGAACGTAAAGCCCGTCCACATCGAAAAGGTGATCCACAGGATTTGCTTCGAGCCTTTGCGTCGCAGCTTGTTCCAAGACCACGGTGCCTTGTCGAGCTTCATGCGCTGCGAACGCTTGCCCTCGGTCCACTGCTCCATCCAGATGAAGACTTCGGTCCAAACGGTTTGCGGACAGGCAAAGCCGCAAAAGAGACGCCCGGCAAGGGCGGTAAAGAAAAACAGCGCGAACGCCGCAATCATCAGCAGCATTGCAAGATACGGGAAGTCCTGCGGCCACAGCGTCAATCCAAGCAGATGAAATTTGCGTGCCGGAAGATCAAACAACACGGCCTGGCGCTCGTCCCAGTTTAGCCAGGGGATGGAATAGAACAGGCCCAGCAACACTATGGTTGCCAGGCTGCTGAGCTTGTCGAAGCGTCCGCTAATTTCTCGCGGATAGATTTTCGTGGCGCTCTCGTACATCGAGGCGCCTTGCGGCTTATTCATTGCTCTCGGTGCTTGGCGTCCCGCTTCGGTGCGGTACGGACGAGGAATGCCGTGACGCCCGAACACAGTGCGCACAGTGTCCAGAAAAAGAAGAACCCGGCGGCGTACCCGGCATCACGGCCGATTTCGAGGTCTTCGTCGAATATGCCAGAGAGGTCAACCGGGTCAAACAACGCGAAAAACACCATGGTGCCTATGGCGGCCGTGAGGAACGAAATCCACACGACCGTAAATACCGCTTGCTTGTCGCGGCTCCATTGTTTCGCTCCGCGGTATTCTTCGCTAACCACTCTCTAAGGTCCGCTCTCTAAAGTCCGCTACTGCGACAGGCTATAGACATATGCCGCGAGAATCTTGGTGCGATTTTCGCCTAACAAATCGCCGTGTGCCGGCATGACGCCGTTACGGCCGTTCAGTAGCGTCTCCTGGATCGTCTCGAGAGAGCCGCCATAAAGCCAGATATCGTCCGTCAGGTTTGGTGCACCGAAAATCTTGTTGCCGGTCCCGTCCACACCGTGGCAGGCACTGCAGAGCGCTACAAACATCGGCTGCGCGCTCATCGCGCCAGCATCAGCTTCGCCACCGCTCAGGCTCTTGACGTACTTGGCCATGTTGGCGATGCCTTCGTCGCCGCCAAGCGCTGGCGCCAGCACCGGCATGACCGCATTACGGCCGTTGGCGATTGAAATGTACAATTCGGACTCCGCATTGCCCCAGAGCCAGACGTTGTCGGTCAGGTTCGGGTAACCGGGCGCACCGCGGGCATCGGAGCCGTGACAGGTCGTGCAGTAGCTCGCATACAGGCTCTTGCCGAGCGCCTGCGCTTGCGCATTCTGCGACAGCACTTCGAAATCCATGGCGGCGAACTCTTCATAGATCGGGTCATAGTTTTCCGCGGCGGCCTGCATCTCGGCTTCATACTGGCCTTCTTGCGACCAACCGAGCATGCCCTCGTAACTGCCAAGACCGGGGAATGCGACCAGGTACCCAATGGCCCATGCGATCGTGATGAAATACAGGTAGAGCCACCATTTTGGAGCGGGGTTGTTCCACTCCTCGAGGTCGCCGTCCCACTTATGGCCAACGACTTCATCGTCGGCGACATTTGCCGGTCCCTGCTTGGACGACCAGCTAATGAGCCAGACGCACCAGATGACGAATAGAATCGTGCCGCCAGCAATGAACCAGTGCCAGAATGCAGGCATCAGACGTTCTCCCGCTTATCAATTGTTAATGTTTGGTCTTCTTCCAGTGGCAATGCTGCGGAAGCCTCGAAATCCGCTTTACGGCGACTGCTCCAGGCCCAGACCCATATGCCCACAAAGGCAAAGAAAATGATGGCTGTCAGGATGCCGCGAAAGTCGTTGATATCCATCCGCGATTACCTGCGATTCCGCCGGTTAGTACCCAGACCCTGCAAATAGGCAACGAGGGCATCGAGTTCGGTCCTGCCGGCGACTTCGCCCGCGGCGCCCGCGATCTGCTCATCTGTGTATGGATCACCGAGCAATCGCAGAACCTCGAGCTTGGCTGTCACCAGGTCACCGTCAACTTCGCGCTCTGCAAGCCAGGTGTAGGAAGGCATGTTGGATTCGGGCACGAGTGCACGAGGATCCATCAGGTGCAGGCGGTGCCATTCGTCCGAATAGCGACCGCCGACGCGCGCAAGGTCCGGCCCGGTGCGCTTGGAACCGAACTGGAACGGACGGTCATAGACCGTTTCACCCGCGGTCGTGAACGGGCCATAGCGCTCGGTCTCAGAGCGGAATGGACGAATCATCTGCGAATGGCAGTTGTAGCAGCCTTCGCGGACGTAAACGTCGCGGCCGGCGAGACGCAGCGGACTGTATACCTCGATGCCTTCGTCGGGCTCGGTCGCATCGGAACTCATCATCAGAGGAACGATCTCAACCAGTCCGCCGATACTAATCGCAACAACGATCAGCACCATCATCAGGTTAAGGCTTTTTTCAATAGTATCGTGGCGCATAGCTGTTCCTCTCCTGTTACGCCGGGTCCAGTACCGCAATGGGCACTGGTTTCTTGTCGCTTACGGTCTTCCAGACGTTGTAAGCCATGATGAGCATGCCCGAGAAGAACAAGAGGCCGCCAAGCAGTCGGAAGTAATGGTATGGCTCGACCGCCTTGAGTGATTCGACGAACGAATAGGTCAGCGTGCCGTCTGAATTTACGGCGCGCCACATCAGGCCTTCGGTAACACCGGCGATCCACATCGAGACTGCATAGAGCACGACACCGATCGTTGACGTCCAGAAATGCACGTCGATGAGCTTGGTTGAATACATTCCTTCACGGTTGTAGAGACGTGGCAGCAATGAATAGATCGATCCGATCGTCATCATGGCAACCCAGCCCAATGCCCCGGAATGTACATGGCCAATCGTCCAGTTGGTGTAGTGAGACAGTGCGTTGACCGTCTTGATCGACATCATCGGGCCTTC
>CALDZH010000144.1 GCA_937944275.1 uncultured Woeseiaceae bacterium | reverse complement strand
GATAGAGGCCATTTCTTCCTGGGCCTTCTTCATGTCAGCCTGCATCTGCTGAGCCTGCTTCATCAACTGGCCAATGCCACCCTTCATCTATGCTCTCCGCTTAGTCTGATTGCGACGGCTTGATCAGTTCGATCGAATCCGCCTTTAGTTCTGCGCCAAACATATTTTTCAATGCCTGGACATTCGGATCTGCCTCGAGCGTCTGTCTCGCGGCCTCCATACGTTCATCGGCCATACGTGTTTCTTCCTGCACGGGTGTCTCGCCCGCATCGGCGCCGAGTTCGATGTCAACCTGGAGACTCTCGCCGAAATGAGCGGACAGGCGCTCGGCCAGCGAATCCTTGCGTTGCTTCGTCAGCAGCGACTCAGACCGTGTATCGAGGCCGAGATGAATCGTAGTATCCGCACGACGCAGAAAGACGCAGTTAATCGCCAACAGGCGTACCGCACCCGACAGGCCCAAAGTCGCAACAAGTGTGCTCCAATCCGGCTCTACCCAGGCTTGCGCCTGCTGCACAGGTTCACGTGCCTTGGACTCTGCTGCCGTAAACGACGGCTCGGCCTGCGCCACTTTCTTGGGCCGTGTCGCAGAGGCAGTCCCACTGCCCGAGCCGGCCGGCACGTCGGCTGCATCGACAGGGCGAAAAGCCAGCATCCGTAACAATGTCATCTCGGCGCCGCTGCGTGGGTCCGGAGCAAGGTGAAGATCGCGCCGACCCATAACCGCGATCTGGTAGAAAAGCTGCACGTCTGCTGCCGACAATGCCTCGGAAAACTCGGCGTATTCCTGCTCGTTAAGATCGTCCTCGCTATCGCAGGTGCCGACAATCTGGAACACGGCGATGCGCTGCAAATCACGAGCAAGGTCTTCGAGCATGCGTGAATAATTCGGAAACTGCTCGTCGATTTCCCGTATAGCGTCGACTATTCCCCTTGCGTCGTTGTCGGCGAGCAATCTCAGTAAGCGCACTACATGATCGCGATCAATTGTGCCCAGCATCTTGGCTACGAGCGACTCCTCAATTTTGCCGCCGCAAAAAGCAATTGCCTGATCAAGAAGACTGAGGGCATCGCGCATGCTGCCGTCAGCGGCTCTCGCGATCGTCGCCAGCGCCTTCGCTTCAGATTCGATTGATTCCGCGTCGCAAATGTACTCGAGCCGCTCAGAAATCAAGCGTGGCGTCATTCGCTTAAGATTGAATTGCAGGCAGCGCGACAACACAGTGACCGGTAGTTTTTGCGGGTCAGTCGTGGCCAACAGGAACTTCACATGTGGGGGCGGCTCTTCAAGCGTCTTGAGAAGCGCATTGAACGAACTCTTGGACAGCATGTGCACCTCGTCGATCAGGTACACCTTGTAGCGGCCGCGCGCTGGCGCATACTGAACGTTATCGAGCAGATCACGCGTGTCATCCACCTTCGTTTTGGACGCCGCATCAACCTCAATCAGATCGACAAAACGGCCCTCGTCAATCTCGACGCAGGCGCTGCACTCACCACAGGGTTCCGCGGTGACGCCCTTCTCGCAATTCAGCGCCTTGGCCAGGATACGGGCGATGGTCGTCTTGCCAACACCGCGTGTTCCGGAAAAAAGATACGCATGATGCAGCCGCCCCGAATCGAGGGCATTGATCAGGGCCTGGAGAACATGCTCCTGGCCAACAGTATCCGCAAAGTCTTTGGGCCGCCATTTGCGGGCGAGGACGAGATAACTCATAGATGGTCAGCTGTCTGTCGGGCGAGTTCCGGATCGCACAGTGTAACGTAAGTGGCCCGCGCCAGCCGATTCCCGGCACCCGGTTTCACCGCTACCGTTGCTCCCTTCCGGGCCTGGCGGAGTTCACGGCTGACCGTCGCGGGAAAGCCGACGCGGACCGGCGGCGATTATCGCCGCTGGACAGCATCAATACAACGGGCTTCGTCACCCCCAGAGGTGGCGGTCCTTTTCGATAACCTGGGACGAGGAACCGACAATCAGTGGATCCGGGCCGCGCACAACGTGCCGATTCTTGCCCGGGTAGTCGAGTTCCGACAGGAAGTGCTGCATGCAATTCAGGCGCGCTCGCTTCTTGTCGTCGGACTTGATGATGGTCCACGGAGAGTCAGCGGTATCGGTATAGAAGAACATTGCCTCCTTCGCCTCGGTATATTCGTTCCATTTGCCCTGTGACTCCTGGTCGATCGGTGACAGCTTCCACTGCTTTAGCGGATCGCCCGAACGGGCATTGAAGCGGCGATCCTGTTCCTCATGCGTTACCGAAAACCAGAATTTGAAAAAGCGGATACCAGAACGAACAAGCATTCTCTCCAGATCGGGAACCTGGCGCATGAACTCGAGATACTCGAGCGAATCACAAAACCCCATGACGCGCTCAACGCCGGCACGGTTGTACCAGGACCGATCGAAGAAGACCATTTCGCCCTCTGTCGGCAGATGCTTGACGTAACGCTGGAAATACCACTGCCCGCGCTCATGATCTGTCGGCTTTTCCAGGGCAACGACCCTGGCCGCACGCGGATTCAGATGCTCCATGAAACGCTTGATCGTGCCACCTTTTCCGGCCGCATCACGGCCCTCAAAAATCACGACAATACG
Organism: uncultured Woeseiaceae bacterium; assembly: GCA_937944275.1. Taxonomy (GTDB): domain Bacteria; phylum Pseudomonadota; class Gammaproteobacteria; order Steroidobacterales; family Woeseiaceae; genus UBA1847. The sequence continues at coordinate 234 of CALDZH010000144.1, read as the reverse complement.
CTGCCCGGTTTCCTTGACCCAACTTTGCACCTTGAGAAGTTCGACCTGCAGCTCTTCCTTGTGCTTCTCGTACGAACTCTTGCGGATCTTCGTCTTGTATGGATAGGTGCCGTTGCGAAACAAATCCTTGATCTGCTCAGGGCTGTGCCGCATCTCGCCGAAGATATGAGATGGGGACTCTCTCCTGTCGCCAGATGGCTGGCTCGGATCGATATCGACAACGGTATCCTTCTT
>CALDZH010000143.1 GCA_937944275.1 uncultured Woeseiaceae bacterium | reverse complement strand
TCGACGCTGCCTACCGCTATTACGCCGAGGACAAAGGCTGCCCGCTGTCGTGGGAACCAAGTGGCGAAGATTTTCTATCGCCATGTTTCGAAGAAGCTGCCCTTATGGCACGCGTCATGCCTGCCGACGATTTTCCTGGATGGTTGCGGACCTTTCTGCCAGAGCTGTCCAACCTTAAAACTCTGGCGCCCGCCAACGTCAGCGACCGATCTGATCCGAAGATCGTGCATCTCGATGGCCTGAACCTGAGTCGCGCCTGGAACCTGTTCGTGATCGCCAACCATGTCAACGACGAGGAAACCGCGCAACGGCTGCGAGCGAAGGCTGAAGAACACCTGGCAGCATCCTTGCCGCACGTCACAAGCGAACACTATGAGGGCTCGCACTGGCTTGGATCGTTCGCTGTCTATGCGCTGACGCGACCGCGAGAAGATTGACGCAGCTAGAACCTCATTCTCGCCGTCACGACGTAGCGCAATGGCCCACCAGCTTCGCGCGCATCAAATGGGTAGCACGTCACGAGCGTCATCGTCGCCACCTGTGTATCCAACAACAGGCTGGCGTGGCGTGAGTCGACAATGTCTACACTTGTAACCTCGTAGAGGTGCCCCTGCCCGGCAGCTGTCTCCACGCGAATCAACTCTCCAGGCTCGACGTCTTCGAGGAACCGAAAGTGGGTATCGCGGTGCCCGGCAATAATCGTGTTGCCGATTTCGCCGGGCAGGGCACTCGCACTCAGGTGCCCGGGGGCGAACGCAAGCGTTCTGCCGGAACCGCCTGCAAGCACAATCAGGTCAATGCCGCGCGCTTTTGCAGTCAATCGCGCGACCGGCCACGTATCGGCCCATGGCCACGGCGCGGCTCGGGTTTCTCCGGCACCGGTCCGGAACCAGGCGCGTTGCATCAGTTCCTGAGCGAGCCAGGCTTTCGCGGGGATATACGCGCCGTGGCCAAGCTGCCAGAAACTCAGGACAAACAGAGCAGCCACGACCCAGTGCCCGGCTTTACGAATAGCGGGCATATGACCGACGCCTCCATCCCCGGATAATCGCAAGAAGTCCAAGTGCAGAAAGCAACCAGGCCAGACCCATGACACGCAGTGCCGGCGCATTTGTCGCTGTTGCAGGGAAACCGAAGATTGCATTCGTCGTCTGGCCATAGGGCATCAAATTCGGTACCTGCTCGCTCGACAACGGATCACCCGCCGGGCGTACCGGTGTCTTGTCAACCGCGATGAGGCTCGTGTACTTGCTGACGAGGTGATGAGAAAGTGCTGTCTCGAGAATGCCGGCGCGCATCTCTTCAGGATTGCCGCCGCGTCGCTCCATGTCCATGAGTTCGCCAATACGCGCGCGCCCCCAGAGTGCTGCCACTCCCTCGCTCCCGGCCGTTCCGTCGAGCGCCAGTTCTGTGGACCAACCACCGGTCACCGAATTACCGCTAATTCGAACCACATCGCCCGGGCGAAAGTCGCCTGATGCCCGTGCTTTAATCGTTACCGGTTCGCCGAGGTAGAGGTCGGGCACCGTGGAGGGATAGGCGTCAACCAGAACCCCGCTTGGCCACTGGACTTCTATGTCCGTTACCTGCGGGTGTTCAAGCTTCTTGAAGAGTGCGTCCATCTTTTCGCGAACTTCATGCAAAGCGCTGATAAACGTATAGGATCCCCGGCCGGATTCGGCGGCTTTGCGCATGAACAGGCTATTCGGTGCCGAACCGATCCCTACTGTAAACAGCCGTGCCGTGCCGAGTTTTTGCTCGATCATGGAAAACATCTCATCTTCGTAACCGACGCTCCCGTCGGTAATGAAGACAATCTGCCGCAAATGTGTTTCCTGTAGCCGCGCCTCCATCGCGAGCTTCAGGGCGGGCCGCATTTCGGTGCCGCCCTCTGCTTGTAGCTGTTTAACGAAGCTCAGCGCGTTCCCGATATTGATGCTGTTGGCGTGCATGCTGTATGGAAATAGCGCTGTTGTATGAGTATTAAACTCGATCACATTGAACAGGTCGCCGGGCTTCAAAGCCTTTATCGCAAGGTGCACGGCGCGTTTTGCCTGCGAAATCGAAACCCCGTGCATCGATCCGGATGTGTCGATGATGAAGATCGTTTCGCGCGGTACCGTTACAGGTGGCGTTTCTTCTTGATCAGGTGGCATGACCATGAGTAGATGAAAGGGCTTGCCTTCGACCGTCTCGGTGAAAGCCATGGCCCGAGGTTCGGCCGACGGTACGGGTTCCCATACGAGCTCGAAATCATGATCCATGGCTACCACCGGACCATCGAGCGACACGGTGTACCGACCACCATTCTCGACAACGCTGACCGGATGATAGCGGCTCGTGATTATCTCGAGCGGCATGCCCGCATTGATATCGGCCGTCAACGTGACCTTGTGATCTCGTGACGCCGTAACCTGTGGTGGCGTTATCAATGATGCATCCGTCACGCGATCGGTATCCGGCGCCCAGCCGCTACCCTGCTTGTCAGGCAGCGCCTGCCCTGAAATGTATCGCGGGGTCAGCGTCATTGGGACGCGGATACTAAAGCGGCCATTCTCGTAGCGAAGATCTTCCAGGTATTCTATCTCGACAACCACCTTCTCGCCCGGTGCGGCGTTTGCCACTGACGTTGTAAACAGGTTTGCCCGCTGCTGTTGCACGAGACTGGTCTTCTTGCCAGATCGCTTGGCTTCCTCATATTCCTTCTTGGCCTGCTCTTTTTCACGTATCTCTCCCTCGATGAAGCGGTCGCCAATGTGCAGGCGCATTTGATCGACCGCCGCCCTGTCCGGCAGCGGAAATACGTAGATGCCTTCCACCCACTCTGAACCTTCGTTACGGAATTCCTGTCGTATCGAGACGCGGGCCACGAGACCGCTGATCTTCATATCAACGTTCGTGTTGATCGTCGTTGCCGTGGAGTAACCTGCCGCCATCTTCCAGAGCAGGCTGCCCCCCTGGGCCTGGCTGGGGGCTATCTCTTCGGCGGACAAGGGTTCTGGCAGGGCCTGGAGCACGAGTATGAGCACCAGCATCCAGAGCCAGGCGCGGATTTCGGATTTGATGTTGTACATTGCGGCCTCCCTTTGGCGTAGTCACTATTGAAACGTCACAAAGGGCCAGTTCGGGGTCCGCGTCATGGCAATGCACGGGCGGAATGTGGCAAATTGTGACCGTTGCAGAAGGAGGCCTAAGTGGCTAAGCGAATAGCGATCGTCGAAGACGAGGCAGCAATAAGGGAAAACTACACGGCCGCATTCCGTCGCGAGGGCTACGTCGTGGATGGCTACGAAGCAAGGCAGCCGGCGCTGGATGCGTTTGAAGGCCGCCTGCCCGACCTTGTTGTTATTGATATCAATCTGAAGGACGACGTAGAAGGTGGATTCGAGCTGTGCCGAGAATTGCGTGCGCGCTCGACCGACTTGCCCATTATCTTCCTGACCGCTCGTGACAGTGAGTTCGACGCGGTATCGGGACTGCGCCTCGGTGCCGATGACTACCTCACCAAGGACATCAGCCTGCCGCATTTAATGGCGCGGATCGCGGCCCTGTTTCGTCGCCTTGACGCAATGCAACAACCACAGGGAAAAGAGGCCCGCCTGACGCGAGGCGACCTGGTCATCGATACGGAGCGCATGTCGATTCACTGGCAAGACCAATCCGTAAACCTGACGCTGACCGAGTTCTGGCTTGTCCACGCACTAGCGCGCTACCCGGGGCATGTAAAGAACCGGCAACAGCTCATGGATGCGGCACAGGCTGTCCTCGACGACAACACGATCACGTCGCACATCAAGCGCATCCGCCGCAAGTTCCACGCCATTGATGCAGAATTCGACTCCATCGAGACGGTCTACGGCATGGGCTATCGCTGGCTCAGCGATTAGATGAATCTCCGGCGCCAGCTGCTTCTCGTCAGCCTGCTGACACTGATGCTGCCCTGGGCCGGTTGCGAATTCATTCGCGAAACAGAGATAGCGCTTCGCAATGGGCAGCAGGAAATTCTTACAGGCATGGCCCGGGCTGTTGCCAGTTCTATGCGGCAGTATCGTGAAGAATTTCCAAGTCGCGACAGCGCCTATCCCGTGGGTGGGCAGCTATATATCCACGCACTCACTTCGCGACCCCGAATCGATGGCTACTTCGATGACTGGCCCCTGACCAGTGACTCGCTGCGCTCCATGCGCGGCCCCGATGGGCCTGTCCGTTTCGCTGTCGGCTCGGACGAGCAGGCCGTGTACCTGTACGTTAGCGTGAGTGACCGTAACGTTGTCTATGGCAAGGACCAGGTCGTGCTTGTCAGCAGCAGTCCGCCCGAGCTGCGGGAGGCGATTACCTTTAGGGCAGAAGCGCCGGGACGGATTCTCAGCACTAAGCAGACCCAGTACGGCTTCGCGCCGGAACCAACGATTTCAGCCTGGTGGCAGGACGTTCCCGGTGGCTACCGCGTTGAAGCGCGAATTCCGTCAGGCCAGCTTGGCACCAATCTTGGTATTTCGGTTATCAATACAGACAGCCCGGAGGCTGCAGGTACCCGCAGCAATTCATACATCGGCCGCTTCCCGGGTCCTTCTCGTCAGGAGATCAATGCGTTAATGCGCGCCGCAGCGAAGCATGTGCAAGCAGATATGCGTCTCGTCATCACGGATGCTGATGGCTGGCGCATCGGTCACTCCGGGCAACTCGGTTCGGAGGACGGCGGTACCCAGAGTTCGCGCGTGATACGACGCGCTTACGATTTATTGCTGGAAAAAGGCGTCGAAGCGACGCTTGCTGAACCTGATCCGCTCGGTCGTGAACGGCAGCCCTACGTCAGCACCGCACTCGAAGGCGGGGAATCCGGCGCATGGTTTCGCAGCTCGGATACGGGCAAAGCCGTCATCGCCGTCGCTGCGCCTGTTACTGTTGGTACCGAGATACTGGGTGCCGTAATCCTGCAACAGGGCACCGATGCAATACTCAGCCTGACCAACGAAGGCCTGTCTCGCCTGATCTACCTCACCCTGGTTACGACACTGGTTGTTGCCGTCACCCTGCTTGGCTACGCCACATGGCTCTCACGGCGAATCCGAGCATTGTCGATTGCGGCTGAAGAGGCGCTCGAGGGAGAAGATCTGAGTACGGCGTTGCCAAGTGCGCTGGCCAACGATGAAGTTGGTGACTTGTCGCGAAGTTTTTCCTGGGTCCTGCAGCAACTCGGGGAATACAACGCTTACCTGCGCTCACTCGCATCGAAATTGTCGCATGAGCTGAGAACCCCGCTGGCAATCGTTACATCGTCTCTCGAAAACCTGGAGCACGAACCGCTCAATGAGGCGTCGCTTGGTTACACCGCCCGGGCTCGTGAAGGCGCTGATCGTCTGCGGCAGATTCTTGCTGCCATGAGTGAAGCGAGCCGCGTAGAAGAGCTCATGAGAAATGCCGAACCTGAGCGCTTCGATCTGCGTGCAGTGCTCGACTCGATCACACAAGCGTACGGTGATGCCTATGCAGGGCGTGTGTTCGAATTTAAATGCGATGTCGATGCCGCCGCCGCAGAAGGTTCGCCAGAGCTACTTATCCAGATGCTGGACAAACTCGTCGACAACGCGGTCGACTTCAGCGACAACGGCGACACAATCTCGATAAGCCTTTCAGGCACCGAGGGCAATTTCGAAATAACTGTCAGCAACCCGGGGCCGCCGTTGCCCGAGCGCATGCGTTCGCAGATGTTCGACTCAATGGTCTCGATGCGTGGCGGCAAGGACTCGAAGCACCTGGGTCTCGGTCTGTACGTCGCCCGACTGATCGCCGAGGGACACGGCGGACGCATCAGTGCCGACAACACAGATGGCGGTGTCTGCTTTACTGTGTCCGTGCCGCGTAGTACGACGTCACAATAGGATCCTGTGACACTCGCTCCGCGTGTGCGACGAGCCTCGGCGCGACGCGCTCGACGATATCGGCCGGTATATGCTCGAACTGGCCCGATATCAACGACTCCGTGATTGCGACTACTTTGAGATCGGCAACCGTCAGCCGGTTGTCAGCGAAATAATCACCGCCGCGTTCCAGCAATTCATCCAGGCCCTTCAAGATTACTTTAATCCAGCCATCGGCCAGCTTCTCGCGGGCCGCCTTGAGCTCGTCGCCCTCGAGTCCGAGTGTATGCACAATGTGGTGCAACAGGTCTTCGATCGCCCCCATCGCTTCATCACAGTACATTGCCTGCAAGTCATCTTCGGGATACAAGTTCGCCAGCTTGCCCACGTAGCGACACAGGGCGTTGCTCTGAGTGACCACAACGTCATCAATTCGGAGTACGGGCACGCAGTTAAATCGATAACCGGCTCGCGCCTGCATGAATTCAGAAAACGAGATGCGGACGTCCTCGAACTCGATGCCTGCTGCATGAAATGCAATACGAATCGGATTCGCGCGACCACCATCCATGTCGAAGTATGTAAGTTGGTAATTGGGCATGATCGTTTCTCTCTTCTATTTAGCCTGTCCGGCCGACGTGGAAATCTGGCGGACAACTATCGCAGGAAGTGCCGCAAGGAGCCACATCATCGCACCTTTGTGTTTCATGAACGTCATTTCAGACAGATGAATGCTTCTGATCCAGGGCGTGCTGCTCCGCGCGCCATGTCAGGGCAATCAGCCCGATCGCGAGGACACAGGCTGCACTAATCAACTCAAAGCCCGCATCCCATCCGGCCGCATCGACGACCATACCGATAACGATGTTGGCCGCGACCGCTCCGCCGACGTAACCGAAAAGGCCGGTGAAGCCCGCGGCGGTTCCGGCGGCCTTTTTCGGTGCGAGATCCAAAGCGTGTACGCCTATAAGCATGATCGGGCCGTAGATAAAGAAGCCGATTCCGATCAGCATCGCCAGATCTATGTTCGGGTGGCCGGCCGGATTTCTCCAGTACACAACCACACACGCCAGCGTCAGTAGCAGATACAGGATAGAGGCAGGCGCACGCCGGCCTTTGAATGCCTTATCGGATAACCAGCCACAAACCAGCGTGCCGGGAATACCGGCAAATTCATAGGCTGCGTACGCCCATCCCGAGTCTGCGAAAGAAAACTGCTTTGCCTCGCTGAGATAGGTCGGCGCCCAATCGAGCACCCCATAACGTACGAAATAGACAAAAGCATTGGCGAGCGCAATTGTCCACAGCAGCTTGTTGTTTAGTACATGCTCGAGAAAAATCGCCTTTGCGGAGAGCTCCTTTTCTTGCGCTTCGCTGTAGTCGAAAGCTTTCGGATAGTCGTTGCGATGTTTTTCGATGGTACTCAGTCCCATCGATTGCGGCGTATCGCGGACGGTCAAAAAAATGAATACGGCGATCCCCATCGCAAAAAAGCCGTGCACGTATAGAACCGAGTGCCAGTCGGCGAATATTGCCATTGCCAGTATGGCGAGCGGCCCGACCATGCCACCGCCGAGATTATGGGCGACATTCCAGATCGCCATCTTGGTGCCGCGCTCACGCAACGAAAACCAGTGCACCATGACACGGCCGGATGGCGGCCAACCCATCCCCTGAAACCAGCCATTCATGAGCAGCAGGATAAACATGATCGTTACCGAGCCCGTCGCGAAGGGCACCGTGCCCATGAAAATCATGATGAGCGCCGAACAAAAGAGTCCGAGCGACATGAATACACGTGCATTACTGCGATCGGAAACGTTGCCCATGATGAACTTTGACAGTCCATAGGCTATTGAAACGCCTGACAAGGCAAGACCAAGGTCTGTCTTCGAATAGCCCTCCTCGATGAGGTACGGCATCGCAAGCGAAAAATTCTTGCGCACCAGGTAGTAGCCTGCGTAACCGACGAATATCCCCAGGAAGACCTGTAGCCTCAGGCGTTTGTAGGTGGCATCAGCCTGGTCTTCCGGCAGCGGTGGGCGGTGTGCTGCAGGTTTCAGAAAGCCAATCATGGATTGGAAACGATGAACTCTTTGGTGAGATCCGGAAAATCGGTGAACACGCCGTCAACACCCACATCTTCGAAAAATATTCTCAATAGCTGTTGATAATCATCGGCAAACCCGGGAAGTTGATCGCGGCGAAACGTGTACGGATGCACGACCAGGTCAAGTTCGTGTGCCCTGTCAACCAGGTCAGTGGCCACCACACTGGACCCTGGCTTTACTACCAGGTAAAGCGATGGGCCAATACCATCCGCATACGCGGCGACCTGTGACAGTCCTTCGTCGGTCAGTGCGGACTCGAACTGCGGGTCCGTCCCAAGCAGCTGCACGAGTGGAACGGCCATCCCCATCTCCGGAAACAACTGCTGATGGATGCGCTGCAATTCGTAGGGATCGAAGCACTGCAGGAACACCAGATCCTGTTTCGTCTTGTAGCCGTAGTCCTTGAGAATCTGAAGTACCTTAGCCGAAATATCCTTGCCTTCCGCACGGTGGAACGCCGGACTCTTGATCTCCGGATAAATACCCACGGTTCGGCCAGTCGACTTGTTAAGACCCTGGATCAGCTCTATTTCCTCGGCAAATGTGTTGACTCGAAAAGTGGATTTCTCCACCGGAAAGCGACCTTTGTAGACAGGGGTCTTCGTGCTGCCGTCTTTCGCAAAACGCTCATAAACCGCCAGCTGACGAATCTCGGTCAGCGTGAAGTCAATCGCGTAGAAGCGCCCGTCCTGTCGCGCACGACTCGGAAATACGTCGCTGACATTGGTGACTGTATCGAGGTAGTGGTCGTGTAATACGACGACTTCGTCGTCTTTGGTCATGACGAGATCTTGCTCGATGTAGTCTGCACCTTGCGCATAGGCCATAGCCTTGGCTGCAATCGTATGCTCGGGCAAGTAGCCGCTTGCACCCCGGTGCGCAATCACGAGTTTGCTATTCCACGACGCAACACGGTCCTTGTCCACCGGCACCCGGTCGTTAACCGTCGCGGCGCATCCACACAGGAAAAGAAACGCCAGAAAGGCGGAAGTTTTGGTAATCATCATCACGTGGCCAGCACCATGATTCATTCTACCTCTCCCTGCTACGTATTCGCTCGACAGGAGTTGACTAATGGTGATCGAGTGCCTTGCTATCCAACGCCTGGTTCAGTCAGACCCCCAGGTATCTGGCTATCCCCTTCGCGGCCTCGCGGCCCTCATGCACGGCTGTCACGACCAGGTCAGAGCCACGCACCATGTCGCCACCGGCGAAGACTTTCGGATTGCTCGTCTGGTAAGGGCGCGGCCCAAGTGATGCAACCCGAACACGGCCGCTACCAAGCGTTTCAATATCGTATTCGCTGAACCATTCAGGCGGGTCCGGGCGGAAGCCAAATGCGATGATGACGATGTCCGCTGGTAATACGGTTTCAGTTCCCGGTATCGGCTCCGGGCGACGACGCCCGTCTGATCCCGATTTGCCGAGTTTCGTTTCGATGACTTTTACGCCGGTGACCCTGCCATCACCGACGATCTCGAGTGGCTGCCGGTTGAACAGGAACGTCACGCCCTCTTCTTTGCTATTGGCAACCTCACGTCGCGAGCCGGGCATGTTCTCCTCATCCCGGCGGTACGCGCACGTCACACTCGTCGCACCCTGGCGAATCGCCGTGCGATTGCAGTCCATGCCAGTGTCGCCGCCCCCGAGGACCACTACGTTTTGTCCCTGCAGATCAATGTAAGGCGCATCCGTTTCGTCGTGACCGAGCTCACGGTAAACGTTGCCAACGAGGTATGGCAACGCATCGTAAACACCCGAAAGGTCTTCGCCTGGAAAGCCACCTTTGACGTATTCATAGGTGCCCATGCCAAGAAAAACGGCGTCGAATTCGTCCAGCAGTTCCTCAAACCGCTTGTCCTCACCGATTCGTGTGTTGAGCACGAACTTCACGCCCATGCCTTCGAGAATTTCACGCCGCTGTCTCACGACTTGCTTTTCAAGCTTGAATGGCGGAATTCCATAGGTAAGCAATCCGCCAATCTCCGGATAGGCGTCGTACACGACGGAACGAACTCCGTTGCGGGCAAGAACATCAGCCGCGGCAAGGCCTGCAGGACCCGCACCAACGATGCCGACGCGCTTGCCGGTATCGGCAACATTCGACATGTCGGGTCGCCAGCCCTGGCTGACGGCCTCATCGGTGATGTAGCGCTCGATGCTCCCGATCGTGACGGCGCCATTGGCATCTTCCAGCGTGCAGGCACCTTCGCAAAGTCGATCCTGTGGACAAACGCGACCGCAGATCTCCGGCAATGAATTAGTCTGGTGCGACAATTCGGCCGCCTCAAAGAGTTTGCCCTCCTCGATCAGTGCCAGCCAGTTCGGAATGTAGTTGTGCACCGGACACTTCCACTCACAGTAAGGATTCCCACACGCAAGACATCGCCCTGCCTGCGCCGCCGCGTCCGCACCGTCGTAAGAACCATAGATCTCTCCGTAATGCGCTATGCGCTCTTCGACAGCCTCCTTTTCCGGATCGCGCCTTGGGACCTCGAGAAATTGCAGTGGATGCTTTGCCATTACGCCGCTTGTCTCAACGATTGAATCAGCGAACCGAGTTCGGCGGCTTTGGGTTTGACCACCCAAAATTTGGGCAGGTAGGTCCGATAGTCCTCGAGTATTGCCTCACCCCATTCGCTGCCTGTCATATCGACGTGCGATACAAGTAAAGAGCGAAGGTGATGCAGGTGTGCCTCCATGTTTTCGGGGCTAATGCGATGAATGTCGATGAGTTCGTGATTGTAGAGATCGACGAAATCTCGCTCGATATCGAGCACGTAGGCGAAACCGCCCGTCATGCCTGCACCAAAGTTGACCCCGGATTTACCGAGTACGACGACGACGCCGTCGGTCATGTACTCGCAACAATGATCGCCGGCCCCTTCGATTACGGCCGTTGAGCCGGAATTGCGAACAGCGAATCGCTCACCCGCGCGTCCGGCTGCGAACAACTGGCCTCCCGTCGCACCATAAAGGCAAGTGTTGCCGATGATGGCTGTGTCGCGGGCGATGTAGCCCGCTTCTTCCGGCGGGCGGATAACGATACGCCCACCAGCCATACCTTTGCCGACATAGTCATTTGCGTCGCCAGCCAGGGTGAGATTCAGGCCTGCAATATTCCAGGCGCCGAAGCTTTGTCCTGCGGTACCCCGCAAAATGATATTGAGCGGCGCATCCGCCATGCCGTTGTTTCCATAGCGGCGTGCGATTTCGCCTGCGAGCCTGGCGCCGATTGACCGGTTGAAGTTCCGCACTTCGAAACCGAAGCGGCCGCCACTTTTTGCTTCAATAGCCGGCAAGCATGTCTCCACCATTTGTTCTGCAAGCTCGCCCTTGTCAAACGGATCATTGCGCAGGTCGGTGCAGAATTGCGGCGCATCCTTGGCAAGACCGTCGGTCGAAACAATCGGCGACAAGTCGAGTCGTGCCTGGCGGGCGCTTTCGCCTTCCTTGAGATCGAGCAGATCGGATCGACCGATCAGGTCTTCAAACTTACCGACACCGAGTTCGGCCATCAGTTGCCGAACTTCCTCGGCGATAAAGCGGAAGAAGTTGATCACCATTTCCGGCAACCCGATGAAGTACTCGCTGCGCAACACACTGTTTTGTGTTGCAACACCCGTGGCGCAGTTATTGAGATGACAGATACGCAGATATTTACAGCCAAGCGCCACCATCGGTCCCGTTCCAAAGCCAAAACTTTCGGCGCCGAGCATCGCCGCTTTAACTACGTCGAGCCCGGTTTTCAGGCCGCCGTCGGTCTGCAGGCGAACCTGGTGTCGCATACCCTGGGCACGCAGTACCTGGTGCGTCTCGGATAAGCCAAGTTCCCACGGACTGCCCGCGTACTTGACGGAGCTCAATGGACTTGCGCCCGTACCGCCATCGTAGCCTGAGATCGTGATCAGATCGGCATAAGCTTTTACGACGCCGGCCGCGATCGTGCCAACACCGGGCTCCGCCACGAGCTTCACGGATATGAGTGCATCCGGGTTAACCTGCTTGAGGTCAAAGATCAGTTGCGCCAGGTCTTCAATAGAGTAAATATCGTGATGCGGCGGCGGCGATATCAGGCCAACCCCAGGTTTCGCGTATCGAAGCTTCGCGATCATTTCGTTGACCTTGTGGCCAGGCAGCTGTCCGCCTTCACCGGGCTTGGCGCCCTGCGCGATCTTGATCTGGATCACTTCCGCATTAACCAGGTACTCGGCAGTTACGCCAAAGCGTCCGGAAGCGACCTGCTTGATTTTCGACATGCGTTCGTTGCCATAGCGCGATGGGTCTTCGCCACCTTCGCCCGAGTTCGATCGTGCGCCGATGCGGTTCATCGCAATCGCCAGCGCCTCATGCGCCTCTGGCGACAACGCACCCAGCGACATGCCTGCACTGTCAAAACGCCGGAGAATCTCCTCGACAGGCTCCACCTCATCAATTGGAATTGGGTCGCCCGCGGGCTTGATATCCATGAGATCGCGCAAGGTCGCGACCGGGCGCTCGTTTACGAGCTTCGCGTACTCGCGGTACTGGTCGTAGTCGCCGCTGCGAACAGCCGACTGCAACGTAGTAACCACGTCCGGGTTGTAGCAATGGTATTCACTACCATGCACGTACTTGTACAGGCCGCCCTGTTCGATCGACTCGCGCGGCTCCCAGGCCGCCTGCGCCAACCGTTTCTGGTCGTACAACAGGTCTTCGAAGTTCGTTCCCTGAATTCGTGACGTCGTTCCCCTGAAACAGCGCTCCACAATTTCGTCGCTCAAGCCGACGATCTCGAATAACTGCGCCCCGCGATAACTCGAGATGGACGATATACCCATCTTCGACATGATTTTGAACAAGCCCTTCCGTATGCCGCGACGATAACTGCGACCGAGCTGTTGCTGTTTCGAAATATTGCCGCGTTGAGCGATATCGTGCAGCGACTGGTACACGAGGTAGGGATAGACCATCGTCGCTCCGTAGCCAATCAGGCAGGCGACATGATGTGCATCACGAGCAACACCCGTCTCCACGATAAGGTTGGCATCGCAACGCAAGCCGGATTGTACGAGGTGATGATGCACGGCGCCGGTTGCGAGCAACGCGTGCACCGGCAACTTGCCTTTTTCGAGATAGCGGTCGCTAAGCACCACCAGCAGATTGCCATCACGCACGCCTTGCTCGGCCTGCGCGCAGATGCTGTCGAGCGCTTCCGGCAAAGTCAGGTTCTCGTCCATGTTGAGCTCAATAAACGTATGGCTGTCCTCGAACATGTCAGGACCGAGCAACTGCCTCAGTTTCGCCTGCGACAATACCGGAGAGTTGATGATTACCTGTTCGGCATGTTTCGGGCCGATATCGAACAGGTTGGATTCGCCACCAACGTTCGTCTGCAAGGACATCACGATGCGTTCACGCAAGGAGTCGATCGGTGGGTTTGTAACTTGCGCGAACTGCTGGCGGAAATAGTCGAATGGTGAACGAACCTTTTGAGACAACACGGCCATCGGCGTGTCATCACCCATTGAACCGACAGCCTCCATCTCGGCCTTGGCCAATACGCCAATGACCTCACTGATCTCTTCACGCGAGAGATTGAACATCTTCTGGTACGTCGCCAATGTTTCCGCATCGAAAGGTTCGGCTGCAGTGCGTGTATCGACGAGCAATGAGTCCAGGTAACGGACACCTTTCTTGAGCCACTTTTTGTAGGGCGCACGCGTCTTCAGGATGTCGTGGATTTCATCGTTATCGAGCAGCACACCGTTGACGAGGTCGACAGCAAGCATCTCGCCGGGGCCGAGACGGCCTTTGCTGACGACGTCTTTTTCGTCGTACTCATACACACCGACTTCCGACGCTATGGTCAGGTGCCGATCTTTGGTAATGACGTAACGCGCCGGCCGCAGGCCGTTGCGATCGAGGCAGCATGCCGCGTAACGTCCGTCGGTAAGTACGATGCCGGCAGGGCCATCCCAAGGCTCCATCTGACAGTCATAGAATTCATAGAACGCGCGTACGTCGGGGTCGATGTTATCGACCGTTTGCCAGGCCGGCGGCAACATTATGCGCATGGCCTGGAGCACATCCATACCGCCTGCGCGCATGACCTCGAGCATGTTATCCAGACTTGATGAGTCGGAACCGGTGAGTGAAATGATCGGGTCGAGGTCCGAAATATCGTCCAGCTTGTCCGAGAGGAAATTCCTGGTCCTCGCAATCGCCCAGTTGCGATTGCCCCGAATCGTGTTGATCTCGCCATTGTGTGCAAGGAAGCGGAACGGCTGTGCCAGTTGCCACTCGGGCAATGTATTGGTGGAAAACCGCTGATGGAACACACACACCGACGATTCCATTCGCGGATCCCTGAGGTCCGGATAAAAGTCGGGCAGCGCCGCCGGCATTATCATGCCCTTGTAGCTGATCGTGACCGACGACAGGCTGGCAATGTAGGTCGCATCGTCAGCGACGCGATTCTCGGCGCGCCGCCGGGCCAGGAAAAGTTTGCGGTTAAAAGAGCCGCGCGCCATGCCGTTTGGCGCATTAACGAATACCTGCTCTATCTTAGGCAGGGTCGCAAGCGCCTTCTCCCCGCAGGCAGACGGTTCAACCGGAACTTCACGCCAGCCGACAACGTCGAGACCATGTTCACCGATAGCCGTTGCGATTGCAGCACGCGCCGCATCGCTGGTTGCTTTGTCCTGGCTCAGGAATACAGTTCCCGCAGCGAACCGCTTGTTCAGCACGAAGCCACAGTCTTCTCCCACAGCACGGAGGAAAGACTCCGGAAATTTGATAAGGAGACCGCAACCGTCACCCGTCTTGCCGTCGGCCGCAACCGCACCGCGATGTGTCAGTCGGGCAAGCGCCTCAATCGCTGTTTCAATCACCCAGTGACTCGGTAAATCATCGAGGTTCGCGATCAGACCGAAACCGCAACTATCCTTGTGCAGGGCAGGGTCAAGCAGTGTTTTTGCTGGTCGATCTGTCATGGGCGCCGCAGAGATCACCCAAAGGCGACCCCCGAAAAAGTTGTAATGAGGTGGCGCAAAGCGCCGCGAACTACATATTATAAAACAGATATTTTGGTTGCGCTGGAAACCTTCGCTGCGGTCTAGTTTGCCTGCGAACCCAGCTGAATAGCCCCGTTGGACCTGTAAGAAACAGGGGGCGCGAACGGAATATCGACGCCGAGCTCACCCTCGAGCTCATACGGGATTTCGGTGCGTGCACCGTCGCGTATAACAGAAAGCAACCGTGGGGCCGTGCTCAGCAGGTCAAGCTCAACGCTGATTGCAAACTGTGATGTTCCGCTCGCCGGCACGGCAATGTCACTTGGCGTCTGGCCGCTCGCAAACCGTTGACCGTCGAGCTTTACTCCGTAGCTGATATGACTTACCGGTAATGAAAACGGGTTCGGATTACTGATATCAAACGAGAGCAGGAATGTCTGGTTACTGAAGCCAAGGCCTACGAGCGTAACATCGCGCAATTCGACCGCGGGACTGCTGACGATGGTCTCCGGAAGCGACTCGCACGCAGCGAGTGCGAAAGCCGTTATCGCAAGCCCCGTTGCTATCATCCGCTTACCGTAACTCATCACCCAACTCTCCCCAACGCGCGGAAATAAGCTGCCATTCATCGGCATCGTTCTCGAGCTCAAACTCAAATCGATAAGCGTCCGCGCTGAGCCCCAGCGCACTATCGTTTATTCCGGCCATGCCAACCGTCAATTTGATTTTTGCCGCCGTATCATCATATACCGTAATCTCTTCGATAGACGTCAGCAGGGCAATCTTGTGCTGCCTCAGGAAATAGACACGCAACATGTTTTCAATGTCAGCGCGCTCGTTGCCGCGTGCGTCCGTGTAGGACACTGAGATCATGTCGATTAGCTCGCGGCGCTTCTTGTCGGTTGCCGCCTCAACACCGGCCGAGACCCAGGCGCGCAGTTGTTCCTCGGGAGCAGAAGACGGTTCGCTGCACGCTGCCAGCGCCAAAAAAACTACGCCAATTGTGCACAGTGTCCGTATTAGCCTACTCATCATCTGCTAAAGTCTAAGCCAAGCGCGGCCGCGAGTGGCCGAATTTCTCCAGATTGTGACCGGATTCTCACAAATGCCAGTAAAACTGTTGAGCGAAAGCATGGCGGCCTCGATCACCGATGACGACGCGCGGCGTATCGATGAGATTCTGTCGTTCTGGTTCAAGGAGCAGGAGCTGTCTGCCCCTCAGATCGACCGGCGCATGGACATCTGGTTTGGCGAAAACCCGGATTTTGACGATGAGGTCGAAGCGAAATTTTCCGACGATGTCGCCAGGGCTTCAACAGGAAAGCTGGACCACTGGGCTGAGGACCCGCGCGGCCGGCTGGCCCTGATCATTCTCATCGACCAGTTCCGGCGCAACATATACCGCAACACGGAAAAGGCATTCTCCAGGGACAGGCTGGCGCTCAAGTTGTGCGTCGAAGGTGCAATGGAGAAAAAGGACAAAAGTCTTACGCCAATCCAAAAAGTATTTTTCTACATGCCATTGCAGCACACGGAATCACGCAAGGTACAGACCAAATCCGCGGAACTGTACAGCCGCCTGGCGGAGTCCGTCTCGCCTACGTACAGGGAGACCTTCCTGACGGTTGCGCAGTTCGCCGAATTGCACAAGGACATCATCGATCAGTTCGGCCGTTTTCCACATCGGAACGCGTTGCTGGGCCGGGAGAATACACCGGAAGAGGACAAGTATCTCGCCGGCGACAGCCCTGATTTTGGCCAAGGTTAGAGAGCCGACAGGCGCCTGTATCGCCAGGTAAGTAACAAAGCAGCAAGACCCAGGCCCGCCACGAACGCTGACCAGATGTAGTTGGGCGGCGCCTCGTACGTGACGGTAGCGAGGAAGGCAAGCGGAAAAGCGACTATCCAGTAGGCGAAAATGTTGATGGCCATCGGAAAACGTGTGTCCTTGTAACCGCGAAGTGCGGCCGCCGCGCCGATCTGCACGCCATCAGCGACCTGGAAAATCGCAGCTACGAGCAACAAGCTCAACGCGATGTCGGTAACGAGAGGGTCGTTTGTGTAGAGCGTAATGATCAGGTCGCGAAACAGCAGCAGTACAGTCGCTGACAGCGCCATGAACAT
Organism: uncultured Woeseiaceae bacterium; assembly: GCA_937944275.1. Taxonomy (GTDB): domain Bacteria; phylum Pseudomonadota; class Gammaproteobacteria; order Steroidobacterales; family Woeseiaceae; genus UBA1847. Next base: position 6,875 of record CALDZH010000143.1, on the reverse strand, counting down.
CGCGCACATCCCGATGCCGGCGAAGCCCGCCATGCGCGCATCCGCCGGCCTTTCCGCTCCCAGCATCTGGCCTACCTGGACCGTCGTTGCCGAGCTGAGCGCCAGCGGAATCATGAACATCGACGACGCGTAACTCAGGGCGATCTGGTGGGCGGCCGTGATGTCCGCACCCCGTGTTCCGACCAGCACGGAAACGCCCGCGAACAAACCCACCTCGGCCGTAATCGTTATTGAGATCGGCACGCCAAGCCACAAGATTTCCTTGAACAGCTTCGGACGAAACTGCCCCAGCTTCGAGAACACATTAAGCAAACGCAACCTGGGACTGGTAATCATGAACGACGCAAGTGCCAGCATCACTATCCACATCGTGATCGCGCTTGCGTAAGCGCAGCCCTCCACACCCAATGCGGGCGCGCCAAAGTGGCCAAACATCAGGACATAATTCAGGAATACATTACAAATAAGCGAGAATACCGATGTAAACATGATCGGTTTCGTGTAACCCACCCCCTCGGTCGTAAAGCGTAACGCGATGAACATCAGGATCCCCGGTGCACCGAATAACAGCGCCCTGATGTACTCGACGGTGAGGTGTCGGAAACCGTCATCGATTCCGATTGCTGCGACGGCCGTTTCGGCAAGCGGCCGCCCGATGAGCAGGATCAAGAGGCCCATCGCGAACCCTAGATACATGCCGTGTCGTGCGTAGCGCCCGATCTTGCTTATTTCACCGGCGCCAAAATACCGCGAGACAATTGGCGATATCGCCATCAGTACACCCAGACAGCCGGAAAACGCGAGCATCCAGCTGCTGTTCCCGACAGCCACAGCCGCCAGCGACTCGGCACCGAGCCGGCCCGACATGATCGTATCGGCAAGTCCCATGCCTGCGACGGCGAGATAGTTGACAATCAGCGGGCCGCCAAGACGCAAGACCGCGCTGGACTGAGTCCGCCATTGCTCTGAAAATACTGCCATCGAGGCATCTTAACCTACGGTCAAGTCTTTGAATGGTGTAAAGTTGCGTCGCCTCTTGGGTTACTGGCCAGAATGGAGATTTAGGTATGTTGCACGATGGACGGGCTATTCGGGTTGCGGTGGTAGGCGGATCAAGAATTCCGTTCTGCCGTTCTCACTCGGCGTATCGACATTGCTCGAATCAGGACCTCATGACCGCCGCATTGAATGGCCTGGTCAACAAGTTTGACCTCAAGGGACAGACCCTGGGCGACGTAGCCCTGGGCGCTGTCGTCAAGCACTCAAGGGATTTCAATCTCGCGCGCGAAAGTGTGATCGAATCCGGACTTTCCATTCGGACGCCCGCCGTGGACCTGCAGCGCGCCTGCGGCACGAGCATCGAAGCTGCCGTCATGATCGCGAACAAGATAGCGCTTGGGCAAATTGAGTCCGGCATCGCGGGTGGCACGGATACGGTCAGTGATGCGCCGATCGTGTACAACGACGACTACCGCCGCATGCTGCTCGACATGCACGCAGCACGCTCAGCCATGGATCGGATCAAGCCACTGTTACGCTTTCGGCCACGCTTTCTCAAGCCGCAGCTCCCGGGCGTACAGGAACCACGCACAGGCCTGTCAATGGGCGAAAGCACGGAAATCACAGCCAAGGAGTGGGACGTACAAAGAGAGCATCAGGATCAACTGGCCCTCGCGAGTCACATGAAAGCTGCGGCAGCTTACGACGAAGGTTTTTATGAAGACCTGGTCATTCCGTTCGCCGATATCGAAGAAGACAACAACATCCGTCGTGACACGACCTTCGAGACACTGTCGTCCCTGAAGCCTGTCTTTGATCGCAGCGGCGAGGGCACGATGACGGCCGGCAACAGCACGCCGCTGACCGACGGTGCTGCTGCCCTTTTGCTCGCATCCGAGGACTGGGCGCGAAAGAAAAACCTGCCGATTCTCGCCCACCTGACGTTCGTGAAGGTTGCCGCCGTCAACTTCATCAATGACGAGGGTCTACTCATGGCGCCGGCCTACGCGGTATCCGACATGCTCAAGCAAGCCGGCCTGCGGCTACAGGATTTTGATTTTTACGAGATCCACGAAGCCTTTGCCGCGCAGACCGTCGCGACACTCAAGGCGTGGCAATCGGAAAAGTTCTGCCGCACCCGCCTCGGCCGCAATGAGCCAATGGGCCCGATCGATCTGTCGCGCCTGAATGTAAAAGGCGGGAGCATCGCAATGGGTCACCCGTTTGCCGCAACCGGTGCGCGCATTATGGGGACCCTCGCGAAGATACTCGGTGAGAAAGGATCGGGACGCGGCCTGATCTCAGTCTGCACGGCTGGCGGTATGGGTATTTCTGCGATTATGGAAGCCGCCTAAAGCTTTCGCTGCATTACGTCGAGCGCTTTGTCGAAGCGCTCTTTTGCCTGCGCCGTCATGCCGCCACGTGCGTGTTCGTCTATGACGAATGTCTCGATCCTGCTGACGATATCGTCCATGCGCGCGTCCGGAAACGGTTCCAGACGCTCCAGGTCGGGCGGCGCATTCCGGTAAGCACCGAAAAGGTCAATCCACTGCTCTGTTTGCTTCCCCAGACCGAGCAGGTGATAGAACTGCGGACCGGGCTTGCCGTCACTGCCCGACGTCAGGCTGATGATTCCCGCGATTAGCGATGCCGGAACAAGAATCAGGTCTCGCAGGCCATCCACAATGAGCTTCACCTGCAAAACGGCGAGATCACGGAGCATCGTCCAGCGGTCCGTTTCGTTCGTTGGCGTATCTGGCAATTCAGTCATGGCGACTTTGCTCGACAAATCTCAATCAAGACAAGTAATTATACCCGCTTGTAGTGGATCGCGGCGTATCTTTCCAGTAGTGTTGGGCCGGTCGAAATCGGTGGCAGGAACCATGCCGAAATACCAGTCAACACCTGACTATGAACACGGATCGCCTGACTTCACGGGAGTACTTCTGGTCAATCTGGGTACACCGGATGCGCCGACAGCTTCGGCTGTGCGGCGGTTTCTCAAAGCGTTTCTATCTGACCCTCGTGTCGTCGAATATCCGCGGCTACTTTGGTGGCTCATACTGAATGGCGTGATCCTGCGGATACGCCCGTCACGATCCGCGAAAGCTTATCGGGAAATCTGGACCGACGATGGTTCACCATTGATGCTGCATTCGCAGCGCCTGACGGACGGTGTTCGTGAACGACTGGAGCAACGGGCACCAGGTGAGTACAAGGTGGAACTTGCCATGACATACGGCGAGCCGTCGATTACCAGCGCCATCGACAAGCTCCAGAAAGCCGGTGCCAGACGGCTGCTGATCCTGCCGCTCTATCCCCAGTACTCAGGCACTACGACAGCATCTGTTTTCGATGCGGTAACCAGCAAATTACAGGGCATGCGCTGGATGCCGGAGTCACGGTTCATCAATCAATATCATGACGAGCCCGGCTACATTCGCGCCCTCGCTGCAAGCGTCCGGGAATACTGGCAACAACATGGTCGCGGCGATCATCTGTTATTTTCGTTTCATGGTGTACCGCGCTACACATTGGACAAGGGCGACCCGTATCATTGCCATTGCCAGAAGACGGGGCGGCTTGTTGCCGAAGAGCTCGAACTCGAAGAAGATCAATGGACTTTGTCGTTCCAGTCTCGGGTCGGTCGCGACGAATGGTTGCGACCGTACACCGATGAGACCGTTGTCGAACTTGCCAGTAAAGGCATCGGCCGTCTCGATGTTGCCTGCCCGGGCTTTTCGGCTGACTGTCTCGAAACGCTGGAGGAAATTGCGATGCAGAACGCGGAGTTTTTCGAAGACGCCGGCGGCGAGTCCTTGCATTATATTCCGGCGCTGAATGCGCGAGACGACCACATTGATTTTCTGACCACGTTGATCGGTCAACACACGCATGGCTGGCCGGTCACAGCGAAATGAGCACGATTGGTCAGTTCCTGGAGTTTTCGGTGCAGACGCCGAACATCCTGGAGTCGCTGAACTTCTACAAGTCGCTCGGATTCACCGAGCTCGCAAGCAACGACGTCTATTCGCATAAATACGCCATCGTCAGCGATGGCGAACTCAATATCGGTTTGCACGACATCGGGTTTGATTCACCGGCAGTCACGTTTGTCCAGCAAGACCTTGCGCAGCATGCGCGCTCGATGACCAAGCACGGATACGATTTCAACTACCTGCGTCTAGACGAAGATGTATTCAACGAGCTTGGATTTCGGGATCTCGACGATCACGCAGTGAGCATGGTGGAAGCGAGAACCTTTCACTTGAGAGAAGAGGTAGAAAACGACTCTGCGTGCGGCAACTGGTTCGAGCTCACCTTACCCGTGCGGGACACGGTGCGGGCCGCCAGATTCTGGGCGCCGATCGCTCCGACGCTACTGGAGATGCGTGAGGAGCCGACAATCCATATGCGCTTCGATGCGAGCGGTGTTGCACTCGGACTCTCGGAAAGCATTGCACTCAAAGCACCGTCACTGTGTTTCCGCTGTCCGGACCGGCACACACTGTTGGCATTGCTGGATCAGCTCGGTTTCGCCTACGAGAAGTTCCCCGGCTTCGAGGGCGCTTTTGTTGCCGTCACGGCACCCGAAGGAACGATGTTGTATGGGTTCGATGAAGACTTTCTTGGCGAGTCCTATGAAGTCGACGAGTCAGGCGATGCCGCCGACTTCCCTGGCCAGGCTTAAGGTCCCGCCTGGAATTCAACCCAGAACACACCGCGGAAATCACCTTCGCTGAACCCTGTTGCCTGGTCGTCCGGATACAACTCGCCGATTTTTGCGGCGATGTCAGGATGTAACGATGAGCCGTGGCAGCTCAGGCATAAGGGCTGCGTCATTATTGGTTCGACGTATCCGTATCGCCCACCGCCAAGGTCGACACCGGTTGGGGTTAGCGCTCCGCCATTCGCGGCGTAAGTCACGATAATTGGCGTCACCCATGCAGGCGCCACATTCGCGTGATTACGAAGCTTGTGACTGCTTCTTCCCATCACGACGCCATCGACGGAAAGCTCACCAGCTATCCGGGGAGCTTCTGTTTTGCACACGGCAATAGCGTCGGCCGGCCCTCCTGCCATGCCACTGATGAGCGCGGTTTTCAGATTCGCCTTCAACGGTGCAAGCAGTTCAGCGCCTTTTGGCGCCGGATCGTACTCGGGACCGAAACAGGACGAGAGAATGAAAGCCAACAGGAGGATGAAGAGATAACGGGTTTTCATTGTTGCGCTCTTATTGGAGTTTGCGAAGAAGCTGCTGTGCGCGCCCAAGATAGCCGCTGCCAAAAAGATTCAGGTGATTGAGCACATGATACAGCTGATAAATATCGTTGCGAGTCTCGTGGCCTGGCGCTAACGGCCATGCCGCCTCGTATGCCTCGTAGAACGTACGCCCGAATCCGCCAAACAAGCGCGTCATGGCAAGGTCTGATTCCCTGTCGCCGTAGTACACGGCCGGATCGAAAATAACCGGCGCGCCATTGCAACTCGCCCAGTTACCTCCCCAGAGATCGCCGTGCAATAACGACGGCAATGGGTCGTAGTTCTCAAAATAGTCAGGCAGACGCTTGAGCAGGCGCGCGCCCTGTTCCTGAAGTGCTCCTGAGAACCCGTTGTCCGCCGCGAGCCGGAGTTGAAAACCAAGACGCCGTTCTTTCAGGAACTCCACCCAGCTGTCCGACCAGCTATTCAGCTGCGGCGTCAGGCCGATTGTGTTGTCGCGGTGCCAGCCATAGCGATCTTTGGTTGTTCGATGCAGCTCTGCGAGCTGCGTGCCAAGCTCATACTCCGCATCTTGCTTTTGCCTGTCGAAGTCCAGCCACTCAAACGCCACATACGAAGTATCTCCCTGCGTACCGAAAGCGACCAGGGAGGGAACCCGTATGACGCCAGGCGCAGCGAGTTCGACCAGTCCCTCCGCTTCAGCAGCAAACATCTCGTATGAGCTTGCGGGGCCGGTTTTCAGAAATACCGAGGCCTCGCTGGCATCCAGTCTCCAGGCCGCACTGATATCACCACCGCTTACCGCCCTTGGCCGCGATTCTTTATCTACAGTGACGCCGGCATTTTCGAGGCCGGCGAGGATCAATGACCAGTCAGGCATGGCCGGCTACCACCTAAAGTGAAAGCGCAGACCGATAAGCCGCTCCTGGCGCCACTCGATAGTTGTGCTGCCGGGATCGATGACGGGTTGCTGCGCATAAAAGTATGGATAAATCTGCAGGCTGGTCTCATAGCCAAACAACTTGTCGACCTGGCGATTGAGCGCACCCAGTGGGTCTGTGAGAACCATAACCCATTTTTGCCCCGTTGTGCGCTGGCCACTCAAAGCTGATTGTGCGCGAATGTCATGCCGCACACCCTTGAAATAGTGCCCAACCAGCGACCCTAATGTTGGCGTGATAATAAGATCCTGGACTGATGGTTCTTCAAACAACGCTTCGGCACCGAACTCATATAGTGACGACAGCAGAACCGAGTACCAGAACGCGCCTCGAGAGTCGTAGCCGCGCTCACTGGCACGAACATAGTAGGCGGCGCCCCAGTAGGGATGGGTCACATAATTGATAAAGAAATCATCGCTGTCGCAGCCGGGGTTGGTGACATTGTTCCACCAGTCGGAAATGCTGTAGTTGTTTTTTTGCTCATCGGTCCAGCCGGTAACGCTTTCCGGCATTGCATACAGGATGCCAATAGCCGCCACCTGGTAACCAAGAAAATACCAGGTGTCACGATTGAGCCCGTCTCGATCGGGTGCATCTGTGCTCCATGCAAGCTCGAATTCGAGCGGTGGTGCTTCGCCCTGCGGAAAACTGGTGCCCTCACAAAACCCGATCGACGTGCCCATAACCAGCAAGCTGAGAAGCAGGGCATGC
>CALDZH010000142.1 GCA_937944275.1 uncultured Woeseiaceae bacterium | reverse complement strand
CCGCTCGTTGATCCGTTCCCGGATGAGCAGCCACTGTTCACGATTACGGCGCAGAACTTTGAGCAATACAAAGAGAATCTCTCGACGGGACAGATTGCACTGCTGCAACGCTACCCGGATACGTTTCGCATGCCCGTCTATACGTCGCACAGAACTGCGGCTTACCCGGAGACGATGTATGCCGCTGTCAAGGAAGACGCACTAACAGCCAAAACCACGCCGGACGGCAATGGCCTCATCAACGTTGACTCCTACGTCCCGTTCCCGTTTCCGAAATCCGGTGTCGAGGTCATTTGGAACCACGTGCTTCGCTATCGCGGGGGCAGCGTCAAACGCAGTTATACGCAGATCCCCGTGCAGGCCAACGGCTCGTTCAGCCCGGTCGTCTTTGAGGATCAGCTGACCTTCGCGCAGTATCTCGGTACATCGCCACCCAATCGTCTGTTCTATTACAAGCAATCGATCAAGGCGCCGGCTCGCCTCGAGGGTGATGTTTTGCTGGTACATGAGAATATCAACCAGGTCACGGAACCCCGCGCAGCGTGGGTATATAACGCCGGGCAACGCCGTGTTCGCCGTGCACCCGATGTTGCTTACGATGGACCAGGTAATGCGTCAGACGGACTGCGCACCGCTGACGATCTCGATTTGTACAACGGCGCGCCCGATCGCTATGAATGGAAGCTGCTCGGCAAGAAAGAGCTTTATATTCCGTACAACTCGTTCCGGCTTAGCAGCAAGGACCTCAAATACAAGGACGTTGTACTGGCCGGCCACCTGAATCCGAACTACCTGCGCTACGAACTTCATCGCGTATGGGTTGTCGAGGCTACACTCAAGGAAGGCGCCCGCCATATCTACGCGAAACGGACCTTCTACGTCGATGAGGACACCTGGCAAATTAGCATTGCGGATCTCTACGACGGACGTGGTGAGTTATGGCGCGTCAAAGAATCGCATAACAACATCCATTACCAGGTCCGCGTGCCGTGGTACGCGCTAGAAACTTCGCATGACCTGATTTCCGGAAGACACTTGCCAATCGGATTGGGCAACGAATTGAGAGGATATCAGTATAATTGGGATTACAAGGTGCAAGAACGCGACTACACACCTGCAGCGTTACGCCGCTCTGGTGTACGATAGGCTCGTATAACAAGAACAGCGGCGGGCGGTAACGCCCGCCGCCATCAACCGTTTCGGGGGGAATTAACCCATAATGCGTTTCGATGCGCTCGCCAATCTGCGCCGCAAGCGGCGCATTTTCCTGCAGATCCTGGCAATCCTGTTTGCTGTCACAGGATTGGTTGTCACCAGTGAAGGCCGGTCCACGCGTTTCCAGATGCTCCCCGCGCTGCCTACAGAAGCCGCATCCGACAGCCTCATCCTTGACGCGGTCACCGAAGGTCAGCGAACCCTGATTGCAGGTGAACAGGGACATATCCTCTACTCTGATGACAATGGTACGTCGTGGACACACGCGCAGGTGCCGGTGTCGCTCTCGATAACAGCGGTGACCTTTTGTGGCGTGAATTGCGCATGGGTGGCCGGGCATGACGGTATATTGCTGCGATCCACGGACCGCGGCGAAAGCTGGCAAACAAATTTCACAGGAACGGACATAGCGCGGCTATCTGCCGACGCGGCCGAAGCCACGATCAGACAGCTCGAAGCCGAAATTGAGCAGGCGAGCCCGGATGAAATCCCTGATCTCGAATGGGAACTCGAAGATGCGCAGTTCGCGTTAGACGACGCGTCGGCGGCCCTTGAAGACGGCGTGGCGATGCCCCTCCTCGACATCTGGTTCCGGGATGAGCGCAATGGGTTTGCCCTGGGGGCATACGGGATCATGTTGCAAACCCGGGACGGTGGCTCGACGTGGAGCCTGATCTCGGATCGCCTCGACAACCCTGATGATTTTCATCTCTATGGTATAGCCCGTTCCGTTTCCGGAACCCTGCTCGTAGCCGGCGAAGCCGGCACATTGCTGCGCTCCAGGGACGACGGCGAATCCTGGGACCGACCAGACGCGCCCTACCAGGGATCATTTTTTGGCATCGTAGCAGCCCGCGATGGCGGATTTATTGCGTTCGGGCTGCGGGGCAATGTGTTTCGGTCTACCGATGAAGGCGATTCCTGGATGGCTGTCGAGACTGGCGACGAGAGGACGCTTTTGAGCGGTATGACACGATCGGACGGCACCATTGTGCTGGTTGGATCTGCTGGTGCGGTGCTCGCAAGTAATGATAATGGCACGAGCTTCGAAACGCTTTCGACTTCCGGTAACCGCGTATACAGCGGCGTCACTGAAACACCAGATGGAAAAATAATGCTGGTCGGTTTTGGCGGTGTCTCCATCGCTGACGGTGTTGACAGTCATGAATGAGACTATCAACCGGCAGACCGGACTGTCGGAAAACGAGCGTCCGCCATTAGCCGAGCGCATCCTGTTCGAAAACAGAGTCACCGTCATCATTCTTTTCGTTCTGATGACGATACTTCTCGGCTGGCAGGCAATACAAATCGAACCCGACGCCAGTTTCGAGAAGATGATTCCGACGTCGCATCCCTATATTCAGAATTACCTCGACAACAAGGCCGACCTGGCCAGCCTCAGCAACTCCGTTCGCATCATCGTCGCAACGTCCGAGGGTGATATTTTCGATAAAGAGTTTCAGGAAGCACTGCGGCAAATTAACGATGAGGTTTTTTATATCCCAGGCGTAGACCGCTCGCGCCTGCAGTCGATCTGGACACCAAACGTTCGCTGGAGCGAAGTCACTGAAGAGGGTTTTCGCGGCGGTGCCGTCATTCCGAATGGTTACGATGGATCGGACGAGTCACTGGAACAGCTGCGACTGAATATTTTGCGCTCCGGGCAGGTTGGTCGGCTTGTTGCCAATAACTTCAAATCATCAATCATCATTGCTCCTCTTACCGACATTAACGCGGAGACAGGTGAAAAACTCGACTACCGCGATTTCTCGAGAAGCATCGAAACGCTCGTTCGCGACAAGTACCAGACCGACAACATAAGTATTCATGTGACAGGTTTCGCCAAGGTCGTCGGTGACCTCATTGAGGGGGCGACTCTCGTGGCGATGTTCTTCGGGGTCGCGCTGGTCATTACTTTCGCGCTCCTGATGCTCTACTCACGATGCATTTTCGCGACTCTCGTGCCGCTTACCTGCTCTACGATTGCCGTAGTCTGGCAGCTCGGCTTGTTGCGTGCCCTGGGCTTTGGCCTGGACCCCTACTCCATGCTCGTGCCATTCCTGGTCTTCGCGATAGGAATCAGCCACGGCGTGCAGATCATCAACAATATTGCCGTTCGCTTCTTCTTTGGAGCAGGCCCTCTCTGGTCGGCGCGACGCGCATTTCGCGCGCTTCATATTCCCGGACTCGTTGCCCTGGTGAGCGATGGCATCGGCTTCCTCACGCTCATGGTTATCGAGATTCCGGTAATCCAGGAGTTGGCATTGACAGCCAGTATTGGCGTTGGCGTACTGATCTTCACCAACCTCATCCTGTTGCCCATATTGATGTCCTATGTGGGCCTGTCGAAACCGTCGATACGATACCTGCACCGAAAGAAGGATAAACCGTCGAAACTCTGGCCGTTTATCGCGCACTTTGCGAAGCCGCCATTTGCACCGATCACAATAGTCGTTGCCATTGCGCTATTTGGTTTCGGGATCTACGGCAGCAAGGATCTGCGTATCGGCGACCTGGATGCCGGCGCCCCCGAATTGCGGCCCGACTCGAGATACAACCTCGACAATGCGTTCCTGACGGAAAACTACACGACCAGCACTGATGTCTTCGTGACGATGGTTCAGACTGCGCCCCAGCAATGTGGTGAGTACATCACCGTCTCGGCGGTCGACCGCTTTCAGGAAGTGATGAAGAATACAGAGGGTGTGCAATCGGTCATCTCGCTGGTCGACGTTTCGAAACGCGTCATCATGGCGATGAACGAGGGCAATCCGAAATGGCATACACTGAGCCGCAACCGATACATACTGAACAACTCGCTCAGCTCCGTGCCGAGCACGTTGATCAATACCGACTGCAGCATGGTTCCTGTTCTGATTTTCCTGAATGACCACAAGGCAGAAACGCTGAGTGAGGTCATTCGTGTCGCCGAGGATTTCGCTAATGAGTACGACAGCGAAGACCTGGAATTCACTATTGCTGCCGGCGACACCGGCTACATCAAGTTTGCACTCGCTGCAGGAAACGCGGGTATCGAATCGGTTACCAATATTGTGATCAGCAAAGCACAGTACCAGATGCTGGCGCTGGTCTATGGCGTCGTGAGTTTCCTCGTATTCCTGACGTTCCGTTCCTGGCGTGCAGTCCTCTGCATCATCTTGCCTCTCGCGCTGACATCGGTACTTGGCCAGGCTCTCATGGCAATGCTGGGCATAGGCGTGAAGGTCGCGACCCTGCCTGTAATCGCCCTGGGCGTCGGTATCGGTGTCGACTATGGTATTTATATCTACAGCAAGATGGAGAGTTACCTGAAACGAGGCCTGTCTCTCTATACTGCGTACCTGAAAGCGCTGCAAACAACGGGTATCGCCGTGGCGTTTACCGGCCTGACGCTCGCAATAGGTGTGGGCACCTGGATATTCTCGCCGATCAAGTTCCAGGCCGATATGGGGTTGATGCTGACGTTCATGTTCCTGTGGAACATGCTTGGCGCGCTCCTGTTGTTACCGGGATTGGCACATTACCTGGTTCGACCGGTCGCATCACAAGAAGCGTAAGGCGATCGCACGAATCAGCTACGGAAGCTCTGTACTCGCTCGCTCGAGGTCTTCTTCGGTATCGACACCCGTACCTGGGCGCATCGGCGGTACACCGACGGCAATGGTCATGCCTAGCGACAATGCGCGCAGTTGCTCCAGTTGCTCGCACATTTCAAGCTCGGATGGTGCGGACGCTACGAAGCGGCGCAAAACACCACAGCGATAAGCATAGATGCCATGGTGATGTAGCGCCGCGCTCGCGGCACGTCTCTCGCTGCCTTCGTCGCGCGAATATGGAATCGAGGCCCGACTGAAATAGATCGCGTGATCATTCACATCGCGAACGACTTTTACACAGTTAGGATTCTGGAAATCCTCCTGGTTCTTGAAGGGTGATGCCAAGGTGGCAATGTCGGCCGTTGCGTCGTCCAGCAACGACGCACACTGATCAATCAGTTGTGGCGGCATCGCAGGCTCGTCACCTTGTAGATTGACAACCACTTGTCGGTCTTCCCAGTCCATCAGGTCAGCGACCTCGGCGATTCTCTCTGTTCCGGACTGATGGTGGTCGCCCGTCATGCATACGACTGCACCAAAATCCTCGGCAGCTTCCGCAATGCGCTCATCATCCGTAGCAATGACAACCTCGGTTGCTCCGCTCTCCTTGCCGCGTTCATACACGTGTTGAATCATCGGCCTGCCACGAATATCTCGCAGCGCCTTGCCAGGCAGCCTCACCGACGCGTAGCGCGCCGGTATGACAACAATGAAATCATTCATCGACATTATTCCCCAAACGCAGTCGTGATTCGATTTGTTCGATCAACGGCGCCGCAAACATCGGGTCCATCTTCAATTCCACAGGCACATACCAGAGCTTATCCCCCGAGTCTCGACCCAGTTTAACGGCATCTTTCTCCGTCATAAAAACCTCGAAGTCGTCGCCAAAGTCGAAGTCTTTGCCGCCCAATGCGGCGTGATCTGGAAAGACGTGCTCGATGACCTGGATTCCGTGCCCGCGCAGAAGATCAAAGAAACGCTGCGGATTGCCTATAGCTGCTACGCCATGCACGGTTGTATTCTGAAAGCGCTCAATAGGGCGCACCAGAGAGTCACTCAGGCGACAGGCCTCAGTGGCCACGAGTTCGAACGAGACGGCATTCTGTTCAGCCGGTGTCAGGTCGTATTCACTGCTTCGCAGAGTGCCGTTCACCAGCACCTGATCAACATCCTCAAGACGCCGGACACCCTCGCGCAATGGCCCCGCTGGCAGCAACCGCCGGTTTCCCAAGCCCCTGGCACCGTCAACAACACAGATCTCGTAATCCCGGGCCAGTCGGTAATGCTGCAGTCCATCATCCGCGATGATTACGTCGGCGCCATCCTCGACCAGCATTGCGGCGGCTCGCGCCCGATCCGGATCAACAACAACCGGGCACCTGCCCCGCCGCGCTAGCAATACCGGTTCATCACCGGCGAGAGATGCATCGCTATCTGCCTCCACCCGCATCGATGTTCCTGACTGGCTGCCTCCGTAACCACGGCTCACAATGCCCGGCCTGAAGCCTCGACTTCGGAGTTCCTGTACCAACCACAGCACGGTTGGCGTTTTGCCTGTCCCGCCGGCCGTAATATTGCCGACGACGATCACCGGAGCAGCTGCCCTGTGTATCGTGAACAGGCCCAGGTCATAAAAGAGCCTGCGCAGTACCAGGAGTAGCCAGTAAAGTCCGCTCAGGGGCAGCAGAATCCATCCTGATGCATCTTCGTACCAGACTCGGTGTACCCAGTTATAAACGACACCCGAACTCACTCGTCTGTAGACTCGTCACTGAACTGCATTCGATAAAGGGATGCATATACACCGTTCTGTGCGAGCAGTTCAGTGTGTGTCCCGGATTCGACGATACGGCCAGCATCGAGAACGATGATCTTGTCGGCTTTTTCCACCGTCGACAGGCGGTGCGCTATAACCAGCGTCGTCCGATCCTGCATAAGTGCATTCAGGGCATCCTGGATACGCCGCTCGGATTGCGTATCGAGCGACGATGTCGCCTCATCGAGAATCAGAATAGGTGCGTTTTTCAAGAGTGCGCGTCCAATCGCGATTCGTTGACGCTGCCCGCCCGAAAGCAACACACCACGATCACCGACCATCGTGTTTAAGCCTTTCGGCATCTCATCGGCAAAATCCAGAATGTGCGCCGCTTCGGCCGCCTGGCGCAATTCCTCATCAGTACAACCGCGTAGCTGGCCATACGCAAGATTATTGGCGATTGTGTCATTGAACAGCACGACATCCTGCGATACGAGAGCAATGTTTTTGCGCAGACTCTCCAGCGTGTAGTCGCGTATTGGCGTACCGTCGATCAGAATATCTCCTGACTCGATCTCGTAGAAACGCGGCAACAGGCTTGCGAGCGTCGTCTTGCCACTTCCGGATTGACCAACGACAGCGAGGGTGTTACCCGCCCCGATATCTACATTTACGCCGTGAAGTACCTCGCCATTCTCGCCGACGTAAGAGAAACTCACATCGCGGAAACTGACATCGCCTCTGACGCGATCAACATCAACCGTACCGCTATCGTCTTCGTTATCTTCATCAAGAATTGCAAACAAGCTGTCCGCGCCAGCAACACCGCGTTGCAAGGTTGCGTTGACATTGGTTATCCGTCGAACCGGTTGCAGCATAAGCATCATGGCCGAGAAGAAAGCAATGAACTGACCTGCTGTCAGCGCCCCTTCGAGCGACTCCCTCGCTGCCATGTAGATGACCAGCGCAATACCCATACCAAATACGAGCTGGGTAACGGCAACACCCATCGAGCGTACACGGATCATCTTCAGGTGCTGCCTGCGATTGCGCCCGTCAGCATCGTCGATCCGCTGGCGCTCATAGTCGTAACCCGCGAATGCTTTAACGACCCAGTTGCCACGCACGACCTCTTCCGTTACCTGCGTGACCTCGCCGACGGAGTCCTGGATACGACTGCTGTAGCGCCGGAACGCTATGCCTAACAGCCGAACCAGCATGGCAACGATTGGAAACAGGATGACAACAAAAATCGTCAGCTTGGGGCTGTACCAGATCATGACGCAGAACGCCGCGATGACGGTCAGTACGTCACGAACCGCTATCGTTACGACGCTCGTAACCGACTCGGCAACCATCTCGACGTTATAAGTCATCCGAGACAACAGCGGACCCGTCGTTTGGGCGTCGAAAAATCTCATTGGCAAAGTCAGAAACTTGCCAAAAACCTGGCGACGCAGATCGCTGATCACCTGCCGCCCTATCCATCCCAGCGACGCCTCGGTCGCGAAGCCGGAGATGCCTCGAAGCACAAAAATTCCCATAAATGCGTAGGGAATCCACCTCACGGTTTCGAGTTGTTTCGCAACCAGCGCCTCGTCTGTCAATGGAGCAAGTAAGGCAACAAGCCCGGCTTCCACGATGGCGGTCATGGTCATGCCTACAACGGCGACGAATCCGATGAGCTTATGTGGTGTTACATAGCGCCACAGACGGCCATAAACCACGCGAACTTCAGAGTCGCTTCGCTTGCTCACATCACTCGACCGGATCGTTCACTGTGGCGATGCTGATCTGCGTAAAGCCCAGCCGTCCCGCCACGTCCATCGCAGTGACAACATGCTGGTGTTTTGCATTTGCGTCGGCACTTATGGTCAATGGCAGATCGTTCCGGCCACCCGCGATCTTCTGCAATGCGTTGCGAATGGTCTCGGCCCTGTTATTGATGAGTTCTCGACCGTTAACCAGGTATGTTCCGGATTCTGTAATCATGATGTCGATTTGCAACGGCACTTGTTCAATGATTGCTGTGCTCTCTGCCTCAGGCAAACGAATCGCAATTTGCGATTGCTTCACAAAACTGGTCGATACCATGAAGAAGATCAGCAACAGCAGGACAACGTCAATCAACGATGTCAGGTTGACTTCGGGCTCCGTCCGAGGTCGCAGGCTCAGCTTCATCGTCTAGACTCGTGCGTGTCCATCGGGCAGACCACTACTCCTTTTCCTTGCGGCGGTGCAGTGCCTCTACGAGCTTGATAGCTTCCTTTTCCATATCCACAACGAGCGTATCGACGCGCGAGCGGTAGTATCGGTAACCGATGAGCGCGGGAATAGCCACGCTCAGGCCGGCCGCGGTCGTGATCAGGGCCTCGGCTATACCGCCGGCCAGAACGGTCGGGTTGCCAACACCGTGTGTCGTAATCGCCGTGAACACCTTGACCATACCGATGACTGTGCCGAGCAGGCCGAGCAACGGACTGACAGCGGCAACCGTACCGAGCGTCTCGAGATAGCGTTCGAGTTCGTGCACGACGTGACGCCCGGTGTCTTCGATGGCGTCTTTCAGCACGACGCGATCACGATCACGGTTAATCAGGCCGGCAGCGAGAATCTGTCCGAGAGCCGATCCCTGATGGAGGGTCTGGATTTGTTTCTGGTCCAGCTGGTCCTTCTTCACCCAACCCCAGACCTTGCTGGTCAGGTCTTCCGGAATCACGCGCTTTTGCTGCAGGGTCCAGAAACGCTCGAGGGTGATACCCATTGCGACAATCGCACACAGGATGATCGGCAACATCAACCAGCCGCCGGATTTGACTATCTCAACCATAAATGCCCAGACCGAATAGGAAAGGTGAAATATACATCAGTATTCAGGTCGCGGCATGCCAGAAACGGCGTCGCAGTGATCGTTCCTTTTCCATCTCGACGACACCACCGGAGGCGCAGACACGAAATCGAACCGCTCCGGACGATGCCGTGTTCAGCACCTCTGCGCCCGCAGTCGACCAGCGAGCAACAACCGCGGATTTCGGAAAGCCCCAGCGATTCGCGTGGCCGGCTGAAACGATCGCGTAATCGGCTTGCACAGAATTCACAAAAGGTACGGTCGATGACGTCGTGCTCCCATGGTGGGGAACGATGACAACGTCCGCCGCGAGTGGCACCTGGCTCTGAATCAAGGCGCGTTCGGATGCCGCCTCAATGTCCCCGGTCAGCAACAGGCCGTAAGAGCCTGCGGTAACTCGTAATACACAGGATGACGCGTTGCCCTCGACGTTCGAATGAAGCGCAGGATGCAGGAATGTGAAATTGACACCGCCCGACTGCCAGCCCTGCCCGGATCGGCAACGCCGTCCGGAAATACCTGGGAGCTGCTCGCCATAAAGTACGTTGCCAACACCAAGCTTGTCTGAAATGGCGGCTGTGCCGCCGCTGTGATCGAGATCTGCGTGAGATATCACAAGCCAGTCGATATGCTTTATCGAACGCGAACGCAGGAAAGGCAGTATGACCTGTTCTGCCACGCTCCCGCCGCTGCGCCAGGCCATGCCGGTGTCATATAACAGGGTGCTATCCCGGGTCTGCACCGCGACCGACAGGCCCTGACCAACATCCAGCGTCCAAGCATCAAAGCAACCCGCCGGCGGCATCGCCGGCCGCCAGGTAAGTAAGGCAGCGAGCCCCAAAACGGCAACCCGGCGCCCGGGCCATCCAGGCGGCAACAGGACCCAGGCCAGCGGTACTAAGACGATCAGCAAGGCATATCCGTGAATCTGCGCCAGCGTGGCATCCGCGAACGGGATATCGGCCATCAGGGCAATATAGGACTCCAGAAAATCGATGCTATGTGCTGCCAGTCGCAACAAATAGAGCGCCGCAGGCTCGTACAAGTCGCTGACAACCAGTCCGCCGAGAGTTAATGGCACCGTTACAAGACTGAAAAGCGGCACGGCAACCAGGTTGACGGGTGTCGCCATTACCGAGAGACGCTGAAAGATAATTGCGGTCAGCGGTGCGAGACCGAAAAGCAGGAACACCTGCATGATGACCAGCTGTCGCGGCTTATTCAGGACTTTCCACCTGCCCGTGGAGATTACCCTGTGACGCGCCAGCCACAAAAGTAATACGACCGCAGCAAAAGACAGGTGGAAGCCGGGTGTCAGGGTCGTTATCGGGTCCGTAACAAAGACGATAACCGCCGCCACTGCTACAGCCGCGCCCGCGTCAACCTGGCGCCTGCGCGCAACCGCCAGTGCCGCGACAAGCAGCATGACTACGGCACGCCTTGCCGGCACCCCAAAGCCCGAAATCAGGGCATACAATGCCGCGCACACTACACCGGCAATCATGGCAACCACGTAGGTGTTTGAAGCCAGGGGCCATGCACCGAGGATCGCGAACGCAACCAGGAATGCGGTCAGGGCGGCAAGCCCGACATGCAGTCCCGATATCGCCATCAGGTGACTGGTGCCGGATACCGCAAAACGATCCCACTGTTCGCGTGATACGAGATGACGAACACCGACACCAATCGCGGCCAATACAGCCGCCGCACCCTCAGACTCGGACGCCGCCTGCGCCTGCGCGGCAAACTGCTCCCGCCATTTATCAACGCCCGATGCCGCACCTCCCCAAAGTAATCGGTTGCGTTTGCCCCCAACGACATACCCGGTTGCGTGATGTTTTTCACGAAACAACCAGGACTCGTAATCGAATACGCCCGGATTGAAATTGCCGCGTGGTCGGCGCAGGCGCAGTTCCAGTTCCCAGACCTCCCCGATCGCCGGCACGACCAATGGTTCGAACCAACTTACTCGCGAGCGCGGGGGCAGGCGCTGATCGCCAACCGGCTCCACGGTCATCACCACGGAACCACCTGTAGACCTGGGGAAATCGACGATTCGGACCTTGGACAGCATACTGTCACCTGCATAGGTCGGATGTAGCCGTTTCGCGATGATGTCCTCGCCAGCCAGCATAAACAGCGCAAAACCAAACAAGATTAATGCTGCCGATCGCAGGCTCCGTCTTGCCAGCATGCAAATGGATGCAACCAAAAGCAGGCTGCTTTGGTCCGAGCTGACAGGCAGCATGTTATGCTGCGCCGCCAGACCGCCCGCCAGTAGCAGGAGACAGGGTTTAACCATGAGTTGCAGCGCCTCGTAGCTTTGCTCCATACAACCCTGACGGCAAATAAATGCCCAGACGTTTTTTTAGGAAATTTGCGTTCAAACGCCACGAGATGTCCAAGCAGTGGTTCATGACGCCATTTCGGCACCTGCTGCACGATCACCGCCTGTGGGGTGTACGCCGACGCTGGGTTGTGCCGGCATTTGCACTCGGACTATTCGTAGCGTTCATGCCCTTTCCCGGACATACGCTCACAGCCGCATTGGCAGCGCTGGCACTGCGCGTGAATATCCCGATTGCCGCCGTGTCGACCTGGGTGAGTAATCCCGCAACGATGTTCCCCATGTACTACTTCGAGTATCAACTCGGTTCGTACATTCTGGGCTGGGACTTGCAACCATTCGGCTTCGAGATGTCTATCGACTGGGTAACGCACACGTTCGTTAACATCTGGCAGCCGATGCTGCTCGGCAGCGTACTCCTTGGCGCGGCTGGCGCGACGCTCGGCTATGTCACGCTCGATGGCCTGTGGCGACTTTCCCTCGCTAATTACAAAGCACGCAAGCGCAGCGACCGGAAGGATCGCGAGTCACGCTGATTCCTTGAGCACTCCATCCTCGAGGACGAGAATACGATCCATTCGTTTCGCAATTGAATGGTCATGAGTAACGATAACCAGGCTCGTGTGCAGCTCCTCATTGAGCTCGAGCATCAGATTCAGAACGTGTTCTCCGTTGCCCGCGTCGAGGTTGCCGGTCGGCTCATCGGCAAGTACGAGCTGCGGTCGAGTAATCAAAGCACGTGCAACGGCTGCCCGCTGGCGTTCGCCACCCGATAGCTCACCTGGTTTGTGCGTCAGGCGCTCCCCGAGCCCGACGCGGCCGAGTAAGTCACGCGCTTTACCCAGCGCTTCCGGTTTCGATTCGCGCCGAATCAGCAACGGCATCGCGACGTTCTCTTCGGCGGTAAATTCGGGCAGGAGGTGGTGAAACTGGTAGATGAAGCCGATGTATTTATTGCGCAGCTCCCCTTTGGCCGTTTCATTGGTGCCGTGCATCGGCGCGCCATTCACCAGCACGCCGCCTTCCGTCGGTTCGTCGAGACCGCCCATTATTTGCAGCAGCGTCGTCTTGCCTGAACCCGACGCACCGATGATTGCCAGCCGCTCGGATGGCCGTACTGCGAGGTTTACCCCGCGCAAGACCTGCAGCGTGGAGCTACCCTCTCTGAATTCGCGCACGACATTGCGACACTCTAGAACTGCTTCAGTCATATCTCAGGGCCTCTGCCGGGGCGGTCCTTGCCGCAACCCAGGCCGGGTACAAGGTGGAAATCAGGGCGAGCACGAGCGCAATCAGCGCGATTTTTGCAACGTCGCCATACTTTAATTCTGACGGCAGATCACTGATGAAGTAAACATCAGCTGCCAGAAACTTTATGCCGAACGCCGCTTCAAAGAAGGCGACGATCGATTCGAGGTTCAGCGCGATCAGGATTCCCAGCACAACGCCGGCAAGCGTGCCAACGACTCCGACGATGCTGCCCTGCGTGACAAATATCCGCAGTATGCTAGACGGTTTCGCACCGACTGTGCGCAGTATCGCAATGTCGGATTGCTTGTCCTTGACCACCATGACCAACGTCGACACGATATTGAAGGCGGCGACCGCAACAACCAGAAGCAGAATGACAAACAGAATCGACTTTGTGATCTGGATAGATCGGAAAAAATTGACATGGCGCCGTGTCCAGTCGCTGACGAGTACCAGCTCACCATGTTCGCGTGCAACCTCACGGACGATTTCCGGTGATGCGTAGATTTCCGTAACTGCCAAACGCACACCGGTCACGCTATTACCCTTGCGGTAAAGTAGCTGGGCGTCGCCAATATTGATAAACGCGAGCCGGCGATCAAATTCGTACATGCCGACGCGATAGATGCCACTCACGGTAAATCGCTTGGTCCTGGGAATGACGCCAGCCGGCGTCACCATACCCTCTGCCAACGTCACCGTAACCTTGTCGCCAACACCAACCTGCAGCTCCTCGGCCAGTTCGATTCCCAGCACGATATTGAATTTCTTCGGTACCAGTGCCGCGAGCTCTCCGGATTGCATGACGCCGGCGATACCGGATACTGAGTTCTCCAGCTCAGGTTCAATACCTCGTACCTCCGCACCGCTCAGCTGCTTCCCCGCAATGAGCAGCGCCTGGCCGTCGACATACGGCGCAGCCGCGCTCACGCGCGGATTTTTCAGTGCCGTTTCGCGAAGCCCTTCAGCACTGGTCAACTTGCCATCGACATGTTCAATATCGGCATGCGCGGTCATCGCGAGCAGGCGATCTTTAAGTTCGCGCTCGAAGCCGTTGACCACGGACATTACGACAATCAGAACCAGTACGGCGATAGCAATACCGAGCATCGAAATCGCCGAAATCAGTGATACAAAGCTGTTGGCGCTTCGGGAGCGCACATAGCGACTGCCAATCCATGTTTCGAAGTTGCCGGCCATGGCGCTACTCGTACCTCAACGCTGCAGCAGGATTTACGAGCGCGGCGCGGCGCGCGGGGTAGAGAGTCGCAAGCGAGGTCAGCACGAAGGCTGATACTGCTATGACGGTGACATCCTGAACTTCCAGTTCGGACGGAATGCGCGTCACATAGTAAACGTCGCCGGGCATTATCTGGAAACCAAACAGCTGCTCGAGGAACGGCGCGATCACAGGCACATAAGTAGCAAGAACAACGCCCAGAATCACGCCGATCAACACACCCGCCCAGCCAATCATTGCGCCCTGCACGAAGAAAACACGCACGACGCCGTCTGGCCCCATGCCCAGTGTTCGTAGTACCGCAATATCTGTCGTCTTGTCTGTTACGACCATGACCAGACTGGCGACAATGTTGAACGCGGCTACACCAATGATGAGCGATAAAATAAGCGACATCATCATCTTCTCAATTCGGATTGCGCGGAAGTAGCTGCCGTTTTCGATCGTCCAGTCGCTGGTGCTGACTGCATCGCCGAGCCGCTCCTGCAACGATGCCGCGATAGAGGGCGCAGCCATCACATCATCGGCGAGGAACCGCACAGAAGTTATGGCACCGTCATTGTCGAGAATTGCGGCGGCATCAGCCACATGTATGAGGGCCAGAACACTGTCGTGATCGGCGAGTCCTGCTTCAAACACACCGCTCAGAACAAACCGTTCCAGCACCGGTTCCAACGTGCCATCGCCAACGGGACGCGGGATCAGTAAGACGACGCCGTCTCCCAGGCGGGCGCCGAGGTCATAGGCGAGCACGCGACCAAGGATGATGTTTCGGCTGCCCGCCTGGAGTGTCTCCAGGCTCCCCTCAACCAGATTCATGCGGTCGCCGGTCAGTCTGGCCTCATACGCGGGGTCAACGCCGTGGACCATGACCCCATGCAGGTCACGCCCCGACTGGATCATGCCTTCCAGCGGCACGAATGGCGCGGCTGCCTGCACGCCGGCCTCTGACCCTATGTCGTCGACAAGTGGTCGCCATTCCCTGATGACACCGCTGGAACTGCTTACGGTACCGTGCGCTGACATGCTGAGCAGCCGGCTTCGGAGTTCGCCTTCGAAGCCGTTCATGACCGACAGGATGACGATCAGCGCAGCAACACCGAGAGCAATTCCGATGAGGGAAATGAGCGTGATAAACGACACAAACCGGGTGCGCCGCTTGGCCCTCAGGTAGCGCAGCCCGACAAATAATTCGACTGAATTCAACATTGGGCGGCATTGTGACACAGTTCGCATATCTCATCCCGCGTGGCAATGCTATAGTCACGTGACCACATATTGGAGAAGGATCATGGCCAAATTGCGTACGATTTCCTTAGTCGCGTTGCTGCTGGCAGCAATGGGCTCGGCAAATGCTGACACGTTGCAGATGCAAGGTGCATCGGCCGGATCGAATGACGAACGTCCGACCCGCGGCATGACGCAGGCCAGCGTCGAATCGAAGTACGGTAGCCCGGCAGCGGTCAAGGCACCGGTTGGTGACCCGCCGATCACGCGCTGGGAGTACGCTAATTTTGTGGTCTTTTTTGAACATGACAAAGTCATTCACGCCGTCGTGAAGCGCTAGGCGCGCTAACAGAATCAAGTACGGCCCGGGCTGGCGACAGCCCGGGTTTTTTTATGCCTGGAGGGCCCGCCCCGGCCAGCCGGTGTGTAATAATCGCGGCCCGTTTTCGCCGAGTGAAGTATTGACAGCGCCCCTGCTCTTTTCTGCCCATCCGACCCTGCCAGCACCCGGGACCGAAGCTGCCTGGGGGCGATTGATTGGTGCAAGCCTCGCACTCGCGACTGCCGAATTTGCGCGATCCGTCGATCGGCCAATCCTCCTGCTGGCTGAAGATCCGAGGCACGCCGATCAACTCGAGGCCGAGATTCGATTCTTTGCCGGCGAGGACATGCCTGTCGAACACTTCGTCGAGTGGGAAACCCTGCCGTGGGATAGCTTCTCGCCTCACCAGGACATCATCTCGCAACGCCTGCGTGTACTGGCGAAGCTACCGGGTATCAAGCGCGGCGTCGTTATCGCCGCGGCAACCGTATTGCAACAGCGCCTGCCCCCGGTGGAATATGTCGCTGCAAGATCACTCTCTCTGAGAGTAGGACAGAATCTACCGCGCGAACCGTTTACCGATTCGCTGGTTGCCTCTGGCTATCTCCGCGTTCCGCAGGTTTCGGAACATGGCGAATTTGCCGTGCGTGGCTCCCTGATCGATGTTTTCCCAATGGGCACAGATACGCCCATCCGTATAGATTTTTTCGACGACGAGGTGGAATCGTTGCGCTGGTTTGCTGCCGAGACCCAGCTATCGGGTGACCACGTCGATTCAATTGATATCCTGCCTGCCCGCGAAATTCCTCTTGACGCAGAAGCCGTGCGCGAGTTTCGCCACCACTACCGTGAGCGCTTCGAAGGTCAGCCAGGCAAGTCGCGTGTCTATCGCGAAGTATCTGACGGCATCGCCCATGGTGGTATCGAGTATTACCTGCCGCTGTTTTTCGAGGCGACCGCGTCGTTCGGAGACTACCTGCCGGCGAACTGTGTCGTGCTTGCCCCGGCCGGCCTCGAAGCATTGTTCGAACAATTCTGGTCGGAGGCACACGAACGTTACGAGCTTTGCAGCCTTGACAAGGAACGTCCGATACTGAGCGTCGAGGAAACTTTCGCCGCGCCCGAAGCAATTCCCGGGCAACTGGCGAAGTTCCCCGGCATTCGCTACACGGCCCAGTCGGTAGCAACCGCACCAGGCAAGCTCAACCTGGATACCCGACTCCCTCCTGCAATGAAGATAGAGGCACGCTTTGAGGATGCTGCTGCCGCCCTCGTCGCTTTTCTCGACGAATTTGAGGGCCGCGTGCTGTTTTCGACCGACTCGCCGGGGCGGCGCGAACAACTGTTCGACATGCTTACCGGGCGCGGGCTGGATCTGGCACGTATCGATACCTGGCAGGACTTCACGATCGACTCACATCGTGTCGGCGTGGCGATTGCACCGGTCGACAACGGCGTATTGCTGCCCGGAGCGCGTCTTGCAATCATCAGTGAACAACAGTTGTTCGGTGAGCGAACCAGGACGCGAAAACGACGCCGCAGGAGCGATCGTGACCCCGAGACTATCATTCGACAACTCAATGACCTCGAGCCCGGGTCACCTGTCGTTCACGAGGAATATGGGGTAGGACGCTATCTCGGGCTGGTAACTCTCGAGGCGGGCGGCATCAAAGCGGAGTTTCTGCATCTCGAGTATGCGGATGGCGACAAGTTGTATGTGCCGGTTCATGCGCTAGACCTGATTTCGCGATACACGGGCGCATCGCCCGACAATGCCCCGCTACATCGACTGGGCAGCGACCAATGGAGCAAGGCCAAACAACGCGCAATCAAGAAAATTCGTGATGTCGCAGCAGAGCTGCTGGATGTTTACGCGCGGCGCGCGGCACGCCCTGGCCATCGTTTCCATTGGCCCGAGGAAGATTATCGAAGCTTCGAAAACGGCTTCCCATTTGAACTCACTGAAGATCAGGCGCACACAGTCGACGACGTGCTTGCCGATCTGGCAACCGATCAACCCATGGACCGGGTCGTCTGTGGTGACGTCGGCTTTGGCAAAACGGAGGTCGCGCTGCGCGCGACGTTTGCGGCGGTACATGGGGGCAAGCAGGTTGCGGTACTTGTTCCAACCACCTTGCTCGCACAACAGCACGGTCAGAATTTTCGCGATCGTTTCGCCGAATGGCCGGTTCGGGTGGAGGTCTTATCGCGTTTCCAGTCGGCGAAGGAGGTCAAGAACATTGTCGCGGGGCTTCGGTCCGGCGCAGTCGATGTCGTAATAGGTACACACCGTCTTCTGCAGCACACAAAGGATTTTCACGATGTTGGTCTCGTAATCATCGATGAGGAACATCGTTTTGGTGTGCGCCATAAGGAAACAATCAGGTCGCTTCGCAGCCAGGTAGACGTCCTGACGCTTACGGCAACGCCGATTCCTCGCACGCTCAATATGGCGCTTGGTGGTCTACGCGAAATGTCGCTGATTACAACGCCGCCGGCAGAGCGACTCGCCGTTAAGACCTTCGTCGCCGAATGGAACGACGTTGTCATCCGCGAGGCCTGTCTGCGCGAGATAAAGCGCGGCGGCCAGGTGTACTTCATCCATAATCGCGTTGAGGATATCGGCCGCATCGAACAACAGCTGGAGAAGCTCGTTCCCGAGGCAAAAATCCGCATTGGCCATGGCCAGATGCCCGAGCGCGAACTCGAACAAGTCATGCTCGACTTCTATCACAGGCGATTCAACGTACTCCTGTGCACCACGATCGTCGAAAGTGGAATCGACGTGCCGACCGCCAATACGATCATCATCAATCGCGCCGATCGCTTCGGCCTCGCACAGCTGCACCAGCTTCGCGGGCGCGTTGGACGCTCCCATCACCGTGCCTACGCCTACCTGCTTGCACCGCCAAAGGCTGTGATGACGGCGGACGCAATAAAGCGGCTGGAGGCCATCGATTCGCTCGAAGACCTGGGCTCCGGCTTTACGCTGGCCACGCATGATCTCGAGATCCGCGGTGCGGGAGAGTTGCTCGGTGATACGCAGAGCGGCCAGATCCAGGAAATTGGTTTTTCCTTGTACACGGAGCTGTTGGGTCGAGCTGTCGAGTCGCTGCGCGCAGGTGACGAACCCGATCTCGAGGCACCGCTGCACGCGGGCGTGGACATCAACCTGCATATTCCGGCGTTACTGCCTGACGACTACGTCCCGGATGTACATTTACGCCTGATTCTTTACAAGCGTATATCGGCAGCTGAAAGCCCAGAGCAACTGCGTGAACTCCAGATTGAGCTCATCGATCGCTTCGGCCTGCTGCCGGACGGCGCCAGGAACCTGATGCGGATTGCGGCCATCAAGAAATCGGCTGCCCGACTCGGGATCGAGAAAATCGATGCGGCTGACAATGGTGGCTACCTGGTATTTGGCCCAAACAGCCGCATTGACCCGATCGCCCTTGTACAATTGGTGCAAAATGATAGTCGGCGATTCCGTTTGCAGGGCTCCCACAGACTGCAAATCAAGGATGACCTGGCCGATCTCGATAAACGATTCGTTACAATCGAGAACCTGCTGGACTGCCTGACGGTCAAAGAAACGAAGAGTGCCTGAATCGATGAAGAAACTGACATACAGCCTGCTGTCCCTCTTGCTGATACTGCCCGCCGTGGCGCAGGAGCCTGCGGACGACATCGAGGAACAGGAAATTCGCCGTTATACGGTGGAAATTATTGTTTTCAAATACGCCGAGGACGTATCCAGCGGAAGTGAAGTATTTCTCGGCGATAAGATCGAGTTCGACGAGGACGAGCTTGAGATCCTGGAGTTGCGGCCGTTCAGGTCTGTGGGCGACTTCAAACCTCTGCCCGATATCGAATTCGTACTTCTGGAGGAAGAGGACTACCAGCTAACCGAGGCTTTGGGTCGGCTGCAGCGCCTTGACGCCTATGAGCCCATCATGCATTTCGGCTGGACCCAGGCGACATGGCCCGAGGAACAGACAGAACCGCTTTCACTGTATCGCTTTGCCTCCCCGCCTGCCGACTTGCACGGAAGCCTGACACTTTACCTCAGCCGCTACCTGCATCTCGTGGTTGATCTGCAGCTAGATAACCCCGTCGCCTCCCCCCTGGATTACTCGACTATCCAACCGCAACGCGGCCCAGTTCGCTACATTATCAACGAAAACCGCATTCTGAAGAACGGCGAATTGCGGTACTACGACCACCCGAAATTCGGTGTCCTCGCGAAAGTAACGCGCGTGGAAGAAGAGGAAGAGGAAGATCCGGAAGAATCCGAATTACTTGGCTACGGTCCCGAGTAGGCCGTCCAGAAACACGCCGGCGTCTTGACCCTCATTCGCCGCATCGGCTACCGAGACGTCAAACGTAACGGTCACGAATTTCGACGAACTCGATCGCGGGTGATGCAATCCCAGTTCCCGCACGGCCGTCGAAATTCGGCCGGCAAATTCGCGCACCCCGTCTTCCTCTGACGCGTGCGACAAGGCGACGAAAACCGCACCATCAGTACGTGCAACCACATCACTTGCTCGCCGCAGGCATCGTCGAATTGCGCGCCCAACACGCCGCAGACAGGAATCTGCCGCGTGACGTCCGAATACTTCAACGTAAGCATCGAAATCATCGAGCGTAAACCTAACGAGCGACAATCGGCTCTTCTCACGGCTGGCAACGGCCCAATCGTGCTCGAAGACCTCGCGGAAAGCTCTGCCATTCAGCAGCCCGGTAACGGGATCATCCCGTGACAAATCGCGAATGCGGCGCTTCGCCTTGAGCAAGGCATGGTGCACCTCGGCACTTTCCGCCGAAGCAGAACTCGAACCGCTTCGCCAGTAGGCCACGTAGTGACGCGCAAGATCTTCATCGCCGATACGCACCGGTTTAAGAACAAGCAGGTACTCGCGGCTGCCAGACTCAACCGGAAAACTCGTTTCTTGCTGCGATCGCACGGTCTCACTTGCTTCAAGCGCAAACTCACGACCCGCGAGCGCTTCTATGACATCGGCAAACGGTTTACCGGGAACATCTTCACCGCCGATGCCGACAAACGCTGGATTCGCGAACACCACCGGCCAGTCAGGCTGGTCAGTGCGTACGATCACGACCGGTTCAGCGGTGCCGATAAGCACCTGTTCGAGAATCTTGCGATTAACTGCTTTCATCAGGCGACCATCATACCTTTCTGAAGAATGCTTGCAGGGTCGACATTGTCGCATCTCGGGCGACCGACGTGCTGACCCGGAGGTCATCGTGAATAGGCATTTCGCCCCGCCCCGCCGCCTTGTTCACGACCAGAGCGATACAGGCGTAGTCAAGCCCCACTTCTCGCGCGATCGCGGCCTCCGGCATGGCCGTCATGCCAACATAGTCCGCACCGTCGCGTTCAAGACGGTCGACTTCAGCGGCGGTCTCAAGCCGCGGTCCTTGCGTAGTCGCGTATACGCCGCCGTCGTAGCAATCGACGCCGGCACTCTCGGCCGCAGAGAGGATATCCTTCCTGACATGCGCCGCAAAAGGCAGAGTAAAGTCGATGTGATCCACGATGCCGCGCCTGCCATCATAAATTGTCTGTTCACGTCCCCAGGTATAATCCAGGAGTTGATCCGGAACGGCTATCTGGCCCGGTTGCCGGATCGAGGAAACGGCGCCGACCGTATTCAAAGCGATTATCGCGGTTGCACCCAGTATCTTTAGGGCAACGACATTCGCACGGTAGTTGATGATATGCGGAGGCAACGCATGTCCCTCACCGTGCCTCGCTATTGAGAGGACCTGGTGATTCCCAAAATGCAGCCGGTGAACAGGAGCGGACGGCAGCCCATAGGCTGTTTCCACTTCGGACCCCAGGCCACCCTCTGCCAGGTCTTCCCAGCCGCTGCCAGTAATGAGTGCATACGTCGCGGTCATGAACGGATTCCTACGCGTCCAGATGAAATTCGGGACGATCGCTCCAGTGAGCAAATCGCTTGTTGACAGCCTGCCATTCGTCAGTGGCTAGCAAGGTTTCGCGCAAAGGATGCCCGGTGCCATGCAAGCGCGCAAGACGCACAAGCGACAACGGATTAGAGTAGTCATTTAGTGCCGCAACTGCTTCGTGTGCCGCATCACGATCGTTGCATACAAGGATCATGTCACAGCCCGCGTCGAGTGCGCGCCGCCCACGTTCGGCCATCGACCCATAGTCGCGAGTTGCCTTCATGCTCAGATCATCACAAAAGACCGCGCCACCAAAACCCAGTCTCGAGCGCAGCTCGCGCTGAATCCAGTACTCCGAAAATCCGGCCGGCAGCCCGTCGATCTGCTCGTAGATGATGTGGGCCAACATCACGCCGGCTATAGCCCCATTGCCGATCAGTCGATCATAAGGACGCAGATCGTCCAGGATCAGGCCGTAATCTCTGCGATCGACCGGAAGTTTCAGGTGCGAATCCGCGAGCACAGCGCCATGACCGGGAAAGTGCTTCGCAACGGCCGCCATTCCCGCGCTGCGAAGTCCCCGCGCAAACTCAGTGGCGAGGTCGGCGACAGTATCGGGCTTCCTGTGAAATGACCGATTGCCGATTATCTCACTGACACCCCAGTCCAGATCGACGCATGGAGCAAAACACAGGTCAATGCCGGCAGCCCGCAATTCGGACGCGATGAGCCAACCTGCCTCGCGCGCCGCCTGCAGTCCAGCCGCGGTGTCACGGTCATACTCCTGACCAATTCGACGCATTGGCGGAATCTCGGTAAAGCCTTCTCGAAACCGCTGCACACGACCGCCCTCGTGATCCACAGCCACAAGCAACGGCGGGCTGCGCAACGCACGTATTTCGCCGACAAGATCGGCAATCTGTTCCGGCGATTCATAATTGCGAGTAAACAGAATGACGCCGCCCACAGCCGGTTCCCGCAGCAGGTCGCGGTCGGCGGGGCTTAGGGAGCGCCCCTCAATGTCGAGCATCACGGGCCCCAATGACATTCGTCGTGCCTCACTGTGTGCCGTCACGATTTCGTGAATACCGCGATAGATTCTACATGCGCCGTGTGCGGGAACATATCGATGATCCCGGCCGAATCCAGGCGGTAGCCCTGTTCGTGCACCAGTGTACCTGCGTCACGGGCCAGCGTGCCCGGGTGACAGGATACATAGACAATACGCTCCGGATTAAAAAGGTGCATACGCGTGACCACTTCGGCAGCGCCACTGCGCGCAGGATCGAGGAGCAAGCGATCCCAGCCCTGTCGGACCCAGCTTTCAGTGCCGTCGATCTTGCTGAGATCCGCAACACGAAACGTGACGTTATCGAGTCCGTTTCTCCTGGCATTATCCGTAGCCCGTTCGACAAGCGTTTTTTCGCCTTCGATGCCCAGTACGGCGCCAGCCTTTCGAGCCAGCGGCAGGGAGAAGTTACCGATGCCACAAAAAAGATCGAGCACCCTGTCCGCCGGTCCGACTGCCAACTGTTCCACCGCAAAGTGCACCATGCGCTGGTTGATATTGCTGTTTACCTGGACGAAATCTATTGGCTCGAATTCGATCTGAATCTTAAATTCGGGCAACGTGTAATAGAGCGGCTCATCGACCGACTCCGGGTAAAAAAGCGCGACGGAGTCCAGGCCGCCCGTCTGCAGGTATATACGCAGTTCGTGCCGTTCGCCGAATGAACGGAATAGCGCTTCGTCCGCTTCGGTTAGCGGATCGAGCACGCGAAACACAAGAGCGATGTCATTCTCCGCAACAGCAACTTCTATTTGCGGCAGGCGCGCACGAATCGACAATCCACTGACCAGTTCGCTGAGATCCGCGACCATCGAGTCGAGTGGCTTGGCAAGGACTTCGCAGCGATGCATGTCCGCAATGAATGGCGCGTGCCTCTCCCTGAAACCAACCAGAGTACGCCCCTTGGCTGGGACGTCCTTAACCGCAAGTCGTGCGCGGCGCCGGTAATTCCATAGCGGACCAGTCATGGAGTCCAGCCAGGCGCCCGGTTCGACACGTCCAATACGCTCGAGATTATCCCGCAATGTTTGCGCCTTTATATCGCGCTGATGTTCCGGGCTTATGTGTTGCAGCGAACATCCTCCACAACGATCGAATGCTTCGCACTTTGCATCAATGCGGTCTGGCGAAGCCTCATGCACCTCGAGTAATTCTGCTTCGTCGAAATTTCGTCGGAATTTGCGCCGCATGAACGTAACGGTTTCGCCTTCCAGGGCCCCGGCAACGAAGACCTTCTTCCCTTCGGTTGCGGCAATTCCTCTGCCGTCGTGTGCTACCGATGTAATCGCTGCCGTCTCCGGTTCACGACGCTTCTTCCTGGCCATCGCTAGCCCTGCTCGGGCCAGGCCACGAGAAACTCGTTGAGATGCGGCAGGTCGAGCGCTGCAAGCGTATTGCGCACCAACGCATACTCACGTTGCAGGTCCTTCTCGTCGAGGTTACCCCGCATGTATTCGAAGCGCAGATAGACGAGCCAGGTATTCAACACATCGGTCTCACAGTAGTCGCGTATTTCCTTGATGCCACCCTCGACGTATTTGTCCCACACCTTTGCGCCACTCATGCCCAGCTTGCCCGGGAAACCGAGCATGACAGCGACTTCGTCGAGCTTGGCGAACGCGCGGTTGTTGAAGTTAGCCAGCACGTCCATCAGGTCCACGTGTCGCCAATGGTAACGACTCAGGTAGTTGTTCCACTTGAAGTCGCGATCGGATTCGCCGTTTTCCCAGTACCGAGGTGCCTGGATGCCGTGCTTCAGGGCCCTGTAGTGCAACACGGGCAAGTCAAAGCCACCGCCGTTCCACGAAATCAACTCCGGTGTATATCGGTCGACGCCATCAAAAAACCGCTGCACGAGTTCAGCCTCATCCGATTGCTCGTTACCAAGGCTCCAGACCTTGAACGTATCGGCCGTGCGAAACGTCACCGAAATAGCCACGACCCGATGCTGATGCAGCGGCAAAAAGTCATGGCCTACCGCCTGCTGGCGTTTGAACGTCATCGCCGTTGCAACATCCTTATCCGACAGGCCATCGAGCTCCAAGAGTTGCCGTCCGAACTCCACGTCCGGCACGGTTTCAATATCAAACGAAAAACAATGCATGATTTTGCCTAATCCTTGTGTACTGCATGCTCGACGATCGCAAACGCCATCACGAGGCCTGCATCATCGGTGAGGCTGACATGGCCACTGCCTATGCCAAGCCGCGCGCACACTCGACTGCCGCGGTCCGACCAGACGATTACGGGACGGCCCCAGTCGTTATTGAGAATGCCAACGTCTCTAAGCCAGACACCGTGTGCAAAGCCCGTACCCATTGCCTTGACCGTCGCTTCCTTACCCGCAAAACGCATTGCCAGGAAACGCACCGGGTCCGGGGTACGGCCATAAAGCTCAAGCTCTTCATCCATAAGAATACGGCGCGCGAAGTGATCACCGTAGCGGTCATAGATACCCTGTACACGGCTCAGTTCGACAATGTCGGTGCCAATTCCGTATATCACGCGCCAGTCATCCGGCGCGCGCTTCAAGCATTAGTTTTTTCATCTCGCTGACCGCAGAGGTAATGCCGTCGAAGACGGCTCGCGCAATGATCGAGTGACCGATATTGAGTTCGACAATCTGTGCGATACGCGCGATCGGCTTGACGTTCTGGTAGTGCAATCCGTGCCCGGCGTTGATAACGAGGCCGAGGTCGTGGCCGAACTTCGCAGCCTCGACAATGCGCTGCAGCTCCGCAGCCTGCTCTTCACCGTCCGCGTCGGCGTATTTGCCCGTGTGCAGCTCCACGACGGGCGCACCGGCAGACACCGCGGCATCCAATTGCTCCTTATCCGGGTCGATAAACAGCGATACGCGAATGCCCGCATCACCCAATTCGCCACACGCCGCTCGAACCTTTTCCAGCTGGCCGGCAACGTCGAGGCCGCCTTCGGTTGTCAGTTCCTCGCGTTTTTCAGGCACCAGGCAGACGTCCTGTGGCCCGATTCTTTTGGCAATCGCAATCATTTCATCCGTGACCGCCATTTCAAGATTCATATGCGTTCGCATGACCGCGATTATCTCGTCGAGGTCGTGATCCTGGATATGGCGCCGATCCTCCCGCAAATGCACGGTAATGCTGTCGGCACCAGCATGTTCGACTGCATAGGCAGCTTCAGCCGGCCTCGGGTATGTCGTACCGCGCGCCTGCCGCAGCGTTGCAACATGGTCAATGTTCACGCCAAGGAAAATCGAATTGTCCTCAGTCATTTAAGGGGTCCCGCTTTTCAGAGGGCGCAATTCTACCGCGATGCACCTCCAGCAGCACCTTACGGCTCTGCAACTCCCTACCGCCCAAATTATGGGCAATGACCGCGCGTAACAGTCGATTCGCCGCACGCAGCACGTGATCATCCTCAAACTGACCGGCCCCAATGGCAAGCAAGGTCTCCCCAGAGAACACAAGCGGCCCCTCGGATCTGTCAACCGGGACAGGACCCTGCTCGACTCGATATTCGTAATTATGTTCCGGCTCGATATCTCTCTGACTACCAGCCTCATGATCAAGACTCACCGCGTAACCAAGCAAGCCCAGCAGTTCCAGCTCAAAACCGCGCAGACACGCTGCCACATTGACGGTAGTGCATAACGTTGGAATGACTTCCGCGTAGAGCTCAAAGATTTCAGGCTGTGGATCGTGGCGGTGCAGGAAGTGCAACATCAGTTCGTTAACATAGTAGGCTGATAGCAGTGCGTCTCCCCTAAGGCCCGCCGGCGCACCCGCCGCCTCGGCCCCCGTGAGAGTGCCAAGATCCGACTTGGCAACCCAGGACACGCGCAACGGCAGGAATGGACGTAAGACGCCTGCCAGCCGGGACTTCGAACCGCGGCTCCCGCGCGCCACCACGGCAACCTTGCCGTGATCGCGCGTCAGGACATCGAGTATCTGGCTGGAATCGCGAAACGGCCGGTGATGCAGGATGAAGGCGGACTGTTGTTGAACGCGACTGCTCATCGAACTGTGCCGTTACGGTGCCTCATAGCCGAGATTAATGAGATCGGCTTCATTATCCGCCCAGTTGCTCTTCACTTTTACCCACAGCTCGAGGTGAACATTGCGTTGGAGCTGGTCTTTGAGTTCAAGGCGAGCCGCTCGCCCTACTTTCTTAAGAACGCCGCCGTTCTTGCCGACAACGATTCCTTTCTGACTATCACGTTCGACCCAGATGACCGCATTAATGGTAATGCCGCTTTCCTCATCGAGAAACCGCTCTACCTGCACGGTGAGTCCGTAAGGCAATTCCTGATGCAGCATCAACGTCAGTTTTTCTCGAATAACCTCTGCCGCATGAAATTCCTTACTCCGATCCGTGTACATGTCGTCAGGAAACAAAGGCGGTGACTCGGGCAGGAAAGGCGGCAATATGTCCAGCAGGTGATCCAGATTGTCCTGCTTGAGAGCCGATACTGGAACGATTTCCGCAAAATCATGCCGCGCGGCCATCAACCCCATCGTGTTAAGGAGCTGCTCCTTGGGATGCACTTTGTCGACCTTGTTCAACACCGCAACGACTGGCGCTTGTACATTCCTCAGGCGCTTGAGTACGTCCTCGTCCTCCGGCATCCAGTGAGTCGCGTCGGTTACGAACAGGATAACGTCAGCATCTGCAAGCGCGTTGGCAGCAGTGCGGTTCATCAGCCTGTTCATCGCTTTGCCTGCCTTGCGGTGCAGGCCGGGCGTATCAACAAAGATGATCTGTGTATCAGGACCGGTATGCACGGCAAGAATACGATGCCGCGTAGTCTGCGGTTTTGCCGTTACGATACTGACTTTCCGACCCATGACCGCGTTGATCAACGTGGATTTGCCGACGTTGGGTCGACCGATGACAGCGACCAGGCCACAGCG
Source organism: uncultured Woeseiaceae bacterium (assembly GCA_937944275.1). Lineage (GTDB taxonomy): Bacteria > Pseudomonadota > Gammaproteobacteria > Steroidobacterales > Woeseiaceae > UBA1847. The sequence goes on along the minus strand of CALDZH010000142.1, from coordinate 23,288 downwards.
ATAGTCGCTCACGGACGTTCTCCCGACAGGATCTTCAACATGTCCCGCGCCGATTTCTGCTCCGCTTTCTGGCGCGTGGTCGATTCACCATGCGTAGTTTGAGACAGTTCGTTCACCGTGCAAGTCACGGCAAATGTCTGCTGGTGTGCCTTGCCGGTAACATTCACCAGCTCGTAGTCCGGCAACGCGAGTTTGCGGGCCTGGAGCCATTCCTGCAGTCGCGTTTTTGGATCCCGGAGGTCGTCAACATCCGGAAGGTTCTCCAGTCGCTGCGCAAACACATGCTCGATAATCTCCTTCGAAGCCTCGTAGCCGGAATCGAGATACACGGCACCAAAAATTGCCTCCAGTGCATCAGCGAGAATGGATTCGCGGCGATGGCCGCCTGTCTTGCGCTCACCGCTGCCAAGGATCAGGAACTCTCCCAGACCGAGATTAGAAGCGAGTCCGGCCAACGACGTATCCTTTACGAGGGACGAACGTAACTTGCTCAGGTCACCTTCGGAAGCGTTCGGATGACTTTTGAATACGAAATCTGAAATTACGAAATCGAGAACGGCGTCACCGAGGAATTCGAGGCGCTCATTATTACGCCCTGTCGCACTTCTGTGCGTCAGCGCCTGCTCAAAAAGTGTGGCGTCACGAAACCGATAATGCAGCGCCTTGTAGAGCCAGCTCTCGGCCTTTTCCAATGTAATCGCTCTTTGTGCCAGACCGCATCGCGGTCATCGTGGTCTAACGGCGGACCGTAGTTCTTTTGTCGAAGTCCACCAGAAAAGAGACGTTGGCGATGAACGGAGCTTTATGAGAGTAGACAGCAACGACCTCATACCCTTCGGCCGTTTTCTTTACGTTGATGTCCTTGGCCGTGATCACAGCGACACTCTCAATATCGAAACGTCGCGAGATCGACTTGCGTATTGCTGTACTGGTTGCGCCCGTCCCGTCAAACTCCTCGTCCACGCCATCAATGACGCCAACGACTTTCATGTAGTTGAGGTAGACAGGGGTCAGGCGAATGCCGGCGAATGCGAACAAACCGAGGAATGACACCAGAATTATCAGGCCCAGGGTCGTCATTCCTGCCTGCCGGCGCTTGCTGCTCATTTTTTCCATAACTTTCAATGACATACCTTGCTCTCCGTTCGACTCGCTGCGTTTCGGCTACTCTCTGGCTGCGCTACATAAGCCAACGTATCGCGATTTTACCCTTCAATACAGTGACTTACACCACATTATTGGATTTTTGCACCAATGCGGCCCCAGTCCGGCATATTCCACGGTACAAAATGCATCCAGATTCGCACCGCCTCGCCAACCAGGAACTCCTCAGGGATTGCCCCTATGAAACGGCTATCCTTGCTGCGATCGCGGTTGTCACCCATGACGAAGTACTGCCCGTCAGGCACGACATAGGTATTATCGCGCGTCGAAAACTCCGGGTTGGTTACGAGGATGTCATGCACGCGACCATCCAGGTCCTCAATGAACAACGGGGCATTCCAGGAATTATCATCGCCTGGTGAGAGATCGATCCGCTCACCGTTAATCGTCAGGCGATGTCGTTCGTAGACAACCGTGTCTCCGGGCAAGCCGATGACGCGCTTGATGTAGTTGATACTCGGATCCGATGGCAGACGAAAGACGATGACATCGCCACGCTTTGGCTCGCCAGTTTCAATGATCTTTGTTTCCGTCACGGGCAGGCGCAGGCCGTAGGAAAATTTCTTGACGAAGATGAAGTCACCCTCAAGCAACGTCGGCATCATCGAGCCGGATGGAATGCGGAACGGTTCAAAAATGAACGAGCGAATGACGAGGACGAACAGTAAGACGGGAAAAAACGAACGTGAGTACTCAACCAGCGTACGCAGGGCGCCAGGTGCCGCTTCTCGGCTGTCATCCTCCGCTGTCTTCCAGACAATTTTATCAAGCGCGACGACTATTCCCGTCAGCAAGGTCAGTACAGTAAGAATCAGTGCCAGGTTAATAATCAAGTTATTCACTCACTTTTCAGTTCGCAACACAGCGAGAAATGCCTCCTGCGGAATCTCCACAGATCCAACGCGTTTCATGCGCTTCTTGCCAGCCTTCTGTTTTTCCAACAGTTTCCGCTTGCGCGACACGTCACCACCATAGCACTTGGCCGTCACATTCTTGCGCAGAGCCTTGACCGTGCTGCGCGCTATGATCTGGCTACCCACCGCGGCCTGAATCGCCACGTCAAACATCTGGCGAGGGATCAATTCTCTCATCTTTTCGACAAGTTCGCGGCCTCGAGTTCTCACATTTTCCTTGTGAACGATCACAGAAAGCGCGTCCACACGATCCTTGTTGATGAGCACGTCGAGCCGTACAAGCAGCGCGGGTTCAAATCGCAGGAAATGGTAGTCAAACGATGCAAAGCCGCGGCTTACTGACTTCAGCCGGTCAAAGAAGTCGACGACTACCTCCGCAAGAGGGATCTCGTACTCAAGTGATACCTGGCCGCCCAGATACCGCATTTGTGTTTGTGCACCACGCTTTTCGATGCACAATTTGATCACCGCGCCAACATAAGCCTCAGGAACGAGAATATTGGCAGCGATAATGGGTTCACGCAGCTCCGCCACTTCATTTGTCGGCGGAAGTTTCGAAGGGTTGTCGACGTAGAGAACATTGTCACTCGTATCAACGATCTCGAAGACCACGGTCGGGGCCGTCGTAATCAGCTCAAGGTCATATTCGCGTTCCAGTCGTTCCTGAACGATCTCCATATGCAACATGCCGAGGAAGCCGCAGCGAAATCCGAAGCCCAGCGCGGCCGATGTTTCTGGCTCGAAATGTAAAGCGGCATCGTTCAGGCGCAGCTTCTGCAAAGCCTCACGAAAACTCTCGTAATCATCGGAGCTTATTGGGAACAGGCCGGAGAAAACACGTGGCTGAACCTGCTTGAAACCCGGTAGCGGCTCGTCGCAGGGTTGGCGCGTCAACGTCAGCGTATCGCCGACCGGCGCGCCGTAAATGTCCTTGATTCCCGCGATAACAAAACCAACCTCGCCGGCGTTAAGTGCGTCACGATCTTCCATCTTCGGCGTATAAACGCCGACCCGATCCGCGTTGTAGGAAATGCCGGTCGACATCACCGTGATCTTGCTGCGCTTTGGCAGGGACCCATTGACCACTCGGACCAGCGATACCACACCGACATAGTTGTCGAACCAGGAGTCGATAATAAGCGCCTGCAATGGTCCGTCCGGATCACCCTGAGGTGGAGGAATAACCTCAATCAGCTGTTCCAGTAAATCGGCAACACCTCTGCCGGTTTTAGCGCTCACGTGAATAGCATCCTGGGCATCAATACCGATGATGTCTTCGATCTCGGCCACAACTTTTTCCGGTTCAGCCGCAGGCAAGTCGATCTTATTCAATACTGGCAACACCTCGAGACCCTGGTCGATTGCGGTAATGCAATTGGCAACGCTTTGTGCCTCAACACCCTGGGCAGCATCAACCACAAGCAATGCCCCCTCACAGGCGGCCAGCGATCGCGACACTTCGTAGGAAAAGTCCACGTGGCCGGGCGTGTCGATGAAGTTCAACTGGTAGGTTTCGCCGTCCCGAGCCTTGTAATCGAGGGAGACGCTTTGCGCTTTGATCGTGATGCCGCGCTCCCGCTCGAGATCCATTGAGTCGAGCACCTGCTCGGACATCTCGCGGTCGCTGAGACCACCGCACATGTGGATAAATCGGTCAGCCAGCGTCGACTTGCCATGATCAATATGGGCAATGATGGAGAAGTTGCGTATGTGCTTCATTAATAGGGAAAGCCTGGCGCCGGCAATGGGCTCACCGGGAAAATTCAGCGGCGAAGTATACCTGCAATCGCATCCCGATCGAGAAAATGCTTGCAGATAATGGCATCGGCGTATTCAACCACCGGTATATCCATGAAGAACCGCTCATGCCATTCTGTGTTCGTGTCGATATCGCGAACTTCGAGTGTCAATTTGTCCTTGATAAGCGGCAATAATTCCTCGATCAAGTCCTCACAGAGATGGCAGCCCTGGCGACTGTATACGTACAAGCTGTTCATCTAGTCGCTCGCTCCCGAAAGCCGTGCCGTGACCGTCGGTATAAAATTGCGCAGGCAACGGGCCTTCCGCAGGCGCATACGACCTATCGTCATGCCGACACCTGTTCCAACCACCGCCATTGCTGCCGCGATCAGATCACCGGCGCCGAGGAACCAGGCAGCCGCAGAGGCAATAATTGCGCCTGTGAGAGGCAGTCCGTAAACGAGCAAGGCCGCAAGCAACAGGTTGTCAGGTGCCAACTCGATACTGACCCTGTCGCCCTCTCGCACTGCAAGGCCCTGTGCGAGCAATGCGTCGACGCGACGCGGCTTGGTGTCTCCAGAGAAAATCCCTGCGCCACAGCCCTTGCCAGAAGCGCAGCGTGAGCATATCGGCGCGGCAGCTATCTCGACCGCCGCGCAGGGTGGATCTGCGTCTGGATAAATGGAGAGGATGCGACCTTGAGGGCTTGCCATCGCCGAAGTTTACAGCAGTCCGGGCTCAGCGTAGGCCCATGGTCGTCGCGATTTGCTCAACGGTTATGGCCGGCACCTCACCTACCGCCGTCACCCGATGCCCGTCAATAATCGCGTTGTAAGAATTTGAGCCACCCACGCGCGACGGTCCTTCGGCACTCTGGTCATCACCGGGAGCAATAAACACCGAAACATTTGCGAGACCATCGCTATAAACGATATGCGTAACAGCTTTCTCATTGCCTGGCAGCTTCTCGCCTTGAACCAGCACGGCGCGGAAGCCCTGTGGCAGGTTTCTGCTGTGCCATTCGGTTTCCAGTTCGTGGCTCACATGTCGCGATGGCTGGTTGAACCATCGGAAGTTCTCGGTGCTGTATGACGGCGCGAGGGCGGCCGCCTGGATTTCCTTGTTCAGGCTGATTTCGGCGAATTTGACCTGCTCAATCGCCTCCCCGTCCTCTCCAATGAGCTGCGTCTGCAGCGGAAAGGCAGTCTCGATATCCAGCCAGATACGATGCCCGTAGCGGTAGCCATCGTGCGGCCTGATGGCCAACAAGATTGTCTGCCGTCCGGCGACCCGGTCTTCACGCACGATCGAAACGTCGTATTCGCTTCCGAATCGGACCTCGCTTGACGGCAGGGTCGAAAATAGCGTCGACTGGTCGTCCCACTCCTCCACCAGCACGGACTTGCGGTCGGGAAGTATGCAGTGCACCTCATTGCCTATTCGGATGATCTCCAGGCCATTGCCTTCCTGGGCAACGACCTTCTCGTGGATTACACCATCACTCACCGTGTGCACTACCTTGAGTGCCTCGGCTTTCCCGTCCTGGATTCGAATAACCGTGCCTTCGTAGCTGGTCATCTGCACAGCGGCACCCATGCGGTTGAGCCAGTCGCTCGGATCGACTCGATCAGCCATCGCACTGGCGCCAGCGCAAAACTGTGCCGCAATCAGCACGGACCAGAGCAATACTCTGAAGTAAGACGACTGCATTATGGCTGCTGTAGCTCGTCGGCAGACTCATCTGCCTCGTTGGAATCTTCGACCTCCTCCTCGGATAGCCTTTCTTCGCTCAGCCGCAAGGTCACGAGTCGGGCATTCATACCGTTTGCCCCGAGTTCAGATGACGATGCGCCATGACTCAGATAGTACTGTCTGAGCTGGTCATCAATCTGCTGTGGAACCGTGTAACCAGGGTCTTCCGCACTCTCGGCAACGACCGCACTTTCGCTCGTCACCTCGTCGTCAATGCCGGGTGTGATCTGCATGCCGAATATGGCGATCATTGCTACCGAAGCGGCGACTGCCACGCCGACGAGCGGCCGCATTGCCCGTGCGGGTACGGATTCGGGTTTTACAACAACGTCAACCAGCGGCTTGTCATCAATTTCTGACGCAATCCGTTCAAGCAGCCGATCGATACCTTTCACATTGCTTTCACCGCGCAAGGCTCGGCCTATCTCAAGGTACTCTGCAGCTTTATGCCGAAGCTCAGCATCCTGACTCATTCTTCGTAGCAGAAGATCTGCCTCCGCGTCCGGTAATTCACCGTCGACAAAAGCAGAAATTTGCATTCTTATCGCGTCGTTCATTCTTCACCCGCGCGGGCTTCCCCGCCCTCAGACTACCTGGTCAACGGACCGACCTTTTTTGCGATCGCGTCTCGTGCCCTGAAAATTCTTGACCGTACAGTGCCAACCGGGCACTCCATGGTCTGTGCTATCTCTTCGTAACTCATGCCTTCCAGTTCGCGCAGGATGATCGCGGTCCTCAGATCCTCCGGCAACGCCGCAATAGCACGCTCTACTGTTTCCTGTAATTCCTTACCTAAAGTCAATCCCTCTGGAGTGTCTGTCTCCTTGAGCTTGGAATGCAGGTCATACTGTTCAGGATCCTGCAGGTCCAACTCCACATCCATCGGTCTTCGCCGCTGAGCTGCAAGATGGTTCTTTGCCGTATTCACCGCTATACGATACATCCACGTATAAAACGCACTATCGCCTCGAAATCGCGGCAACGCCCGGTATGCCTTGATGAACGCTTCCTGTGTTATGTCGAGCGCCAGCTCAGGATCGCGCACATATCGCATCACCAGGTTGACTATCTTGTGCTGGTACTTGAGTACCAGCAAGTCAAACGCGCCCTTATCACCTTTCTGGACTCGCTTGACCAGCTTCTTGTCGGACGACTGGTTCGACATTCAGACTCGTACAACCGAATGACCGCACAGACTGCCAACACCGGGATAGACCGGTGTGGGAGCGATTAGTTCTCGGATTTCCGCCTTATTCATCTTTATTCTGTGACACCGTTCAGCCTTGCGTGGGCAGATCGCCCCGGCATTCGCCTTTTTGCTCGATTTTCCCTGAGCAATGAGCATGTTAGCAGCTTAGTATCTAAGCTCCAACGTGCCGCCAGATGACTTGCAGGCGGCGCCAGTCCCGGAGCTGCTGGTGCTCCGCGCGAACCGGTTCGGCAAATACATGCCCCGCAGCTGTTTTCAGACGCAGCCAACCCGTCGATCGCAACAGGATACTGCCGGTTACAAGCTGCGCCGGATGCCATTCATAATCTAAATCGAGAATCTTGACCTCCCCATTCGCAATGAACTTCAGCCCGATGCACCTCGCCCACCCGCGGCGCAATTCAGCCAGTTCCCGCAGGGTGATGAGGCTCCACAGAATTACGCCGAGAACGCGCAAGACAGTAGACAGGGGCAATGAGACAATCAGCAGACTACCGGCGACTCCGAGTAGCGCACCAGCAACCAGTACTATCTTGCGCAGCAAGGGGTCAGGTGATATCTCGGCGGAGTATTCTGTCGATAACACGCGCTATCGGCTCTGAAGGCGGCCTTTGTCGTTGCAACAAGTAACCGTTCAGCACCGGGTCGGCAAGCTCCAAAACTTCACGAAACGCGGCTTTATCCGCGTCATTGTCCTGTGGGTAGCATTCGTCCAGGTAGCGAACGAGAAGCTCATCCAGTTCACGCATGCCACGCCGGCATTGCCAGCGAAGGCGGGATTCCTCGCTCAATATTTTCGTTCCACCAGCATCTTCTTGGTCTCGGCGATAGCCAGTGCCGGATTAAGACCTTTCGGACACGTCTGCGTGCAGTTCATTATAGTGTGACAGCGGTAGAGCCGGAATGGGTCCTCGAGTTCATCGAGCCGTTCGCCTGTAGCCTCGTCGCGCGTGTCGACGAGCCAGCGGTAGGCTGCCAGCAGCGCCGCAGGCCCAAGATAACGGTCAGAGTTCCACCAGTAACTCGGGCAACTCGTTGAGCAGCAGGCACACAAAATACAGGCCGACGGCTCGTTGATCAGTTCCTGGTCTTCTTTCGACTGCAGCCGCTCGGAATCGGGCGGTGGCGGTGTCCGCGACTGGAGCCACGGTTTGATCGAGGCGTATTGTGCGTAGAAATTCGTCAGGTCCGTGACAAGGTCCTTGACGACAGGCATATGTGGTAGCGGATAAATCTTAACGTCACCTTTGACCTCGTCATTTGCGCGTGTACACGCAAGCGTATTGCCGCCGTCGATATTCATGGCGCAGGATCCACAGATGCCTTCCCGGCAGGAGCGCCGGAATGTCAGTGTCGGATCAACCTCGTTCTTGATCTTGATCAGCGCGTCGAGAACCATGGGGCCGCAGTTATTCATATCGATCTTGTAGGTATCGACGCGCGGATTCTCGCCCGAGTCGGGATCGTAGCGATATACGGCAAACGTGCGCGTGTTGCTCGAGCCTTTGGCAGCATCGAAATGCTTGCCCTTCGTAATGCGAGAGTTCTTCGGGAGTCTGAATTCAGCCATTGGTTCGCTCCCTAGTAGACCCGTGCTTTTGGTTCGACGTAATCGACTTCATCAGTCAGCGTTTCCTCATGCACAGGCCGGTAATCGAAGCGCACATCCCCCGGGCCGTCAACCCAGGCCAGCGTATGCTTCATCCAGTTCTCGTCATCGCGATCCGGGAAATCTTCGCGGGCATGTGCGCCCCGGCTCTCCAGGCGATTCGCAGCCGATTCTATTGTTGCAGTCGCGTTGAGCAACAGATTCTCGAGCTCGAGCGTTTCGATAAGGTCCGTGTTCCAGACCAGGGATCGATCAGCAACGGCCACGTCGTCGAAGCTCTTGAAGGTCTTGCCCAGCAGATTGGCGCCCTCCTCAAGGACCTCGCCCGTACGAAAAACAGCCGCGTGTCCCTGCATTACCTTCTGCATTTCCAGGCGAATTTCGGCAGATGGGCGCGCTCCGTCAGCATTGCGCAGCCTGTCGATGCGCGCAACGCTGTTCTGGCCGGCTTCTTCGGGCAGCGGTTTGTGACGCGCACCCGGCTCCATCGTTTCTGCGCAGAAGTGCGCGGCCGCACGACCGAATACAACCAGGTCGAGCAACGAATTGGATCCCAGGCGATTTGCTCCGTGAACAGAAACACAGGCCGCCTCGCCGACGGCCATCAGGCCCTCGACAACTGACTCGGCATCATCGCCCTGCTTGGTGACAACCTGGCCGTTATAGTTCGCCGGGATGCCCCCCATGTTGTAGTGCACGGTCGGCAGGACCGGGATGGGCTCCTTCGTCACATCAACGCCGGCGAAAATGCGGGCCGACTCGGCGATACCTGGCAGTCGCTCTTCAATGACCTCCGAACCAAGGTGCTCGAGGTGCAGGTTAATGTGGTCATTCTCCGGACCAACGCCGCGACCCTCGCGAATCTCGATCGTCATCGAGCGCGAGACGACGTCTCGCGATGCGAGGTCTTTCGCGTTGGGTGCATAGCGCTCCATGAAACGCTCGCCCTCGGAGTTGGTCAGGTAGCCGCCCTCGCCGCGCACTCCCTCGGTAATCAGGCAGCCGGCTCCATATATACCGGTCGGGTGGAACTGCACGAACTCCATGTCCTGCACAGGCAGTCCTGCGCGCAATACCATCGCGTTCCCATCACCCGTGCACGTGTGTGCAGAGGTACAGGAAAAGTAGGAACGTCCGTAGCCGCCTGTAGCCAGAATTACCTGGTGTGAGCGAAACCGGTGCAGCCGCCCTGTCGCAAGGTCGATTGCGACAACGCCACGGCAGTGCCCGTCTTCCATGATGAGATCCACGGCGAAATACTCGATATAGAATTCGGCGTCGTGCTTGAGCGATTGCTGGTAAAGCGTGTGCAGCATTGCATGACCGGTACGATCAGCCGCTGCACAGGTGCGCTGTGCTGTGCCTTCACCGAAGCGAGTCGTCATGCCGCCAAAGGGCCGCTGGTATATCTTGCCGTCTTCTGTACGCGAGAACGGCACGCCGTAATGCTCGAGTTCGATAACCGCGTCCGGCGCTTCCTTGCACATGTACTCGATCGCGTCCTGGTCGCCAAGCCAGTCTGACCCTTTGACAGTGTCATACATATGCCAGCGCCAATCGTCCTCGCCCATGTTGCCGAGTGCGGCCGAAATTCCGCCCTGCGCTGCAACCGTGTGACTGCGCGTCGGGAAGACCTTGGTGACACAGGCCGTGTTGAAGCCCGCATCTGCCAAACCGAACGTAGCGCGCAGACCGGCGCCGCCGGCACCAATGACGACAACGTCGTAGCTGTGATCGATAAATTCGTAATCGCTCATGAACCGATTCCGAGTCGTAAGATGGCGAAAATGGCCGCTACCGCGAGGAGAATATGGGCGAAGCGGGAAAGAATGAGGGATGCAGTCTTCAGACCATGACTGTGCACATAGTCCTCAACAACGACCTGAATTCCGAGGTAGGAGTGATAGGCCATCGTGACGCTCAGGAGCAACAGCAGGAGCGCGTTAATCGGTTTTCCGATGAACGTGACTGCCTCAACATGACTGAACCCCGACATTGTCGCGATGGACCACGCAAACCAAAGGCCAAGGATTGCCAAGGCAATACCTGAGACGCGCTGGCCCCACCAGTGCCCGGTGCCGTCCTTCGCGGTGCCGAGGCCGAGTACCCGGCCGAGAGGTGAACGAAGGCTCATGACGCGGCCCACCAGAATGCTGCGGTCAGCACGATGGATGCCGCAATGACGAACCACGCCGACGCTGTCGCCTGCTCTTTCTCGAGGCCACGGCCCGTATCCCAGACAAGGTGCCTTATGCCGTTCGAGAGATGATAGAAGAACGCAAAACTCCAGCCGACGAGCAGCACGCAACCGATCGTTGAATCCATAACACTGAGAAACTTATCGTAAACCTCGGGACCCGATGCTGCGTCGAACAGCCATCCGACCAGTACGACGTAGCCGACGGCCATCGCCACACCCGTGGCGCGGTGCAGAATCGACGAAACCATGGTAATCGGCCAGCGATAGATCGAGAGATGAGGCGACAGTGGCCTATCGTTGTTATTCATGAGGTAGCTTCTTAATCAAAAATCGATACAGCGCCCGGCCTTTTCCCAATCACCGTAGCGGGTCGGATCAAGTCCACCCCGACCGCCGATTTCTTTCTGGCGATCTGCATCCTTGGACGCGGTATCATCCGCTTTCGGACTTTCGCTGGGGGCCTCGTCTCCGGCCGTGTTATTGGGGTCCTTGGCACTCATTGGCGAAGTATGCCAGAGCCTCGGGCACGCTGCATTACCGCTAACGACATAGGTACAAATGAACACAATTTCGACAATTCAGGTCACCGGCCACGACGCGTTCGAATTCCTCCAGGGACAGCTGACCAATGATCTTCGGCGCCTTGAGGGCGAGCAGGAAATACTCGCGGCCTGGTGCAATCCCAAGGGTCGCGTCATCTGGTTCGGCACGGTGCGAAGAATTGACAATGGCTATGGGCTATCAGCGGCTGCGGACATGGCCGACACGATCGTCAAACGATTGACGATGTTCCGCTTTCGCTCAAAGGTTGACCTGAACGTCGTCGACGAAGGCCAGACCGTCGATCCGGCTTTCCTTGTCGAAAACGGCTATCCGTTCATTGGCGCCGCACAATCCGAACAATTCACGCCGCACATGCTCAACCTCGATTTGCTGGATGCAATCAGTTTCGACAAAGGCTGCTTTCCGGGCCAGGAAATCGTGGCACGCACGCATTACAAAGGCGCAACCAAGCGGCGCACGGTACGCTTTACTGTCGAACAGCCAGTCCGCGTTGGCGACAAGGTTTCACTCGAAGGACGCGACATTGGGGAGGTGCTGAACGTCGCTGGTACCGGGCTGCTGGCAGTTGTGCCGGTCGATAAGGCAGATGAGACGCTGACAATCGGTGGCAGTTCACTGAAGCGAGAGCAGTTGCCTTACCACTGATGGGTCGCCTTCACCGGATGCTGCGCTGCGCGCGCCCTGGGGCGCGCTCCTGCGCTGGCTCTATTCGAATACCTCGGGACGCATGTGCGGGAACAGAAGCACGTCGCGAATCGATGGCGAATCCGTCAACAACATGACCAGGCGGTCAACGCCGATTCCAATACCTGCCGTTGGCGGCATGCCGTACTCGAGCGCACGGATGTAGTCTTGATCGAAGGACATGGCCTCGTCATCGCCGGCCGCTGCATTCTCCACCTGGGCACGAAAACGCTCGGCCTGGTCTTCGGGATCGTTGAGTTCCGAGAAACCATTCGCAATTTCACGACCCGCGATGAACAACTCGAACCGGTCCGTTACAAACGGGTCTTCATCGTTCTTGCGTGAAAGTGGTGAAACCTCGGCCGGATATTGCGTGATAAACGTCGGTTCGCGGAGTTTGTCTTCGCCTGTGGCGTCGAAGATTTCGGTCTGTAGCTTGCCGGCCCCGTAGTTGTCCTTTACATGGACGCCGATCTTCTCGCAGTACGCTGCCAGGTAATCACGATCCCGCACCTTTGACATGTCGAAGTCGGGGTTGTATTTCGTGATGACCTCCTCGACTGTCATGCGCGCGAAGCGCTTGCCGAAGTCAAACGTCTCCCCCTGGTATTCAACAATTGTCGATCCGTTCACGACCTCCGCCATGCCATGCAACATCGCTTCGGTCGTATCCATCCAGTCGTCACATTCAGCGTAGGCACGGTAGGCCTCCATCATCGTGAACTCGGGGTTGTGCTGGGTCGAAACGCCCTCGTTACGGAAATTGCGATTGATCTCGTACACACGATCGAAGCCGCCAACGATCAGCCGCTTCAGATTGAGCTCCGGCGCAATGCGCAGATACAAGGGCATGTCGAGCGCGTTGTGATGCGTCGTGAATGGACGCGCAATCGCGCCGCCCGGGGTCACCTGCATCATCGGCGTTTCAACTTCGAGAAAATCGAGCGATTCGAGGAAACCACGCATGTACGTGATAATCTGCGAACGCTTGCGGAAAACTTCGCGGCTCGATTCGTTGATAATCAGGTCCACATAACGCTGGCGATAACGGGTTTCCTGGTCCGACAACCCGGCCCATTTTTCGGGCAACGGGCGCAATGATTTCGTGAGCAGGCGCACCTCGTCAGTGAGAACAGTGAGCTCGCCGGTATTTGTACGAAACAGGTAGCCTGTCGCGGCAACGATATCGCCAACGTCCCATTTCTTGAATGCCTGGTAGACGCCCTCGGGTAAACGGTCACGCTCCAGACGCAGCTGGATCTGGCCCGAACGGTCCTGCAACTTCACGAAACTTGCCTTGCCCATAACGCGCTTGGCCATCATGCGCCCGGCGACACTGACCTCGATCTGTTCTTCGGCAAGTGCGTCCTTGTCATGTGCCGCAAATGTCCGGTGCAATTCTTCAGCAATTGCATTCCGCCGAAAGTCGTTCGGAAACGCGTTGCCCTGTTCACGCAGCGCATCGAGTTTTGCGCGCCGCTCGGCGATGAGCTTGTTTTCGTCTTGCTTGGTCTTGTCGTCTGTCACGTTGCTTACAGTCCCTGTTTCAGGCTCGCTTCGATAAATGCGTCGAGGCCGCCATCGAGTACGGCCTGAGTGTTACCGGTTTCGACACCGGTGCGCAAATCCTTGATGCGACTCTGGTCGAGCACATAGTTGCGAATCTGGCTACCCCAACCCACATCGGCCTTGCCCTCTTCCACCTCGGCCGCAGCAGAGCGCCGTTCCTGCAGCTCCAGTTCATAGAGCTTGGCCTTTAGCTGTTTCATTGCCGTCGCCTTGTTCTTGTGTTGCGACCGATCGTTCTGGCATTGCACGACGACATTGGTTGGCAGGTGCGTAATGCGCACTGCAGATTCGGTCCGGTTGACGTGCTGCCCACCGGCACCACTGGCTCGGTAGACGTCGATGCGCAAATCGGATGGGTCTATCTCGATATCGATATTGTCGTCGACCTCGGGCGACACAAACACCGATCCGAACGACGTATGTCGCCGATTGCCCGAATCGAATGGCGATTTGCGCACCAGTCGATGCACGCCCGTCTCCGTTCGTAACCAGCCGTAGGCGTACTCGCCTACGATGTAAATAGTTGCGCTCTTGACACCCGCAACCTCACCGGCCGATGCCTCGATGACCTCAGCCTTGAAACCGCGCGCCTCAGCCCACCGCAGGTACATGCGTAATAACATTTCGCACCAGTCCTGCGCCTCGGTCCCGCCGGCGCCCGACTGGATATCGACATAGGCATTATTGGGATCCATCTCGCCGGAAAACATGCGGCGAAATTCCAGGCCCGCGACGACCTTTTCATGTCCGGCAAGGTCGTTGACGACCTCGGCAATAGTGTCGGCATCGTCTTCTTCGATGGCCATTTCGAGAAGTTCGCCGGCATCGGCAAGGCCGATCGTAATTTTATCGAGTCCGGCGACAACCTGTTCAAGCTTTGCCCGCTCCTGCCCCAACGCCTGTGCGCGGTCCGGTTCGTTCCAGACATCAGGTTGTTCGAGTTCGCGCTGGACCTCGGTCAGGCGCTCCGCCTTGCCATCATAGTCAAAGATACCTCCTCAACGCATCAGAGCGTTCGGCGAGATCGGTTATCGTATGTTTAATTTGGCTGGTTTCCATGAGATTTGCGCGGTGTCCGGAGGCGGAAAAGGCGCGATCTTATCACGCACTGCTGCCCTGTAAGGAAGCAATTTGCTCGACGACAAGTTGTGGGTTTTCAATGCCGCGATATTCATTAACGTCAAGACGAAATGCAAGCTGCACGTTGCCGCGATACGCCGGACCCGCCTGGTTGAACGCAATCGCATCCACGATCTTGCCACCACCTGCCGGACGCACCCTGAGTTTGAGATGGTTCTCACCAACGACGCGTTGCTCAACGACCGAAAAATCGCCGCTCCAGGTCGGCTCCGGGAAACCCGAACCCCAGGGACCTGCATCCCGCAGCGAACGCGCAAACCCGAGATTGATCGCATCGCCCGGCAGCTGACCGTCCGTGACAATGGCACCGCTGAAATCGGCATGAGGATAAAGCCGCCGCATCTGTTCCGCAGCGACCTGCTTGAACTCGTCAAGCACCCTCTTTTCAATTGACAGACCCGCCGCCATTGCATGGCCGCCGAACTTGACGATCAAGTCCGGCCGAACTGCGTGTACTGCCTCGAGAAGGTCCCGAATATGTACGCCCTGGATAGATCGAGCCGAGCCCTTCAGAAGCTCGTCACTTTCGCGCGCAAACGCAACAACGGGCCGGTGGCAGCGTTCTCGCACGCGAGCGGCAATCAGCCCTACTACACCCTGATGCCATTCGCTGTTGTAAACGCATACGCACTCGGGCCAGCGTTGCGCCCCCAGCGAATCGACATAGGCAAACGCCTGTTCACGCATCGTGGCCTCGATGTCACGGCGCTCGCTGTTAATGCGATCGAGCTTGCTTGCGCAGTTCATCGCCACGTCGAAGTCATCGGTCAGCAGGCATTCGATGCCAACCGAAATATCTTCCAGTCTCCCCGCCGCATTGATCCGCGGGCCGACGGCGAAGCCAAGATCGGTGCTGACGCACCGCGCAGGCTGCCGCCCCGAAAGCTTAAGCAGCGCTTCGATTCCTGCGACGGATTGTCCCGCGCGAATACGCAGCAAACCCTGCTGCACCAGTATTCGGTTGTTGTGATCAAGTGGCACAACATCAGCAACCGTCCCCAAGGCAACGAGATCGAGGTACTTTGCGGGTATCTTTGCAGCGCCTTCCACACCCTGTTCCTGCAGCATGCGCCCGACACGCGCCATCAGGTAGAACGCAACGCCGATGCCGGCCAGATTACGGCTTGGAAACTGGCTGCCTTCGAGGTTCGGATTGACTATCACCGCTGCATCAGGGAGTTCATTACCAGGTAAGTGATGGTCCGTAACAATCACGGAAATACCCAAATTGTTTGCCTCGGCAACACCAGAAACGCTCGAGACTCCGTTATCGACCGTCATCAGTAATGCCGGCGACTTCTGTGCGGCCACGCGCACGATTTCCGGCGAAAGGCCATAGCCGTAGTCAAAGCGATTCGGAACAAGATATTCGACGTCATCAAAGCCGTATGCTCGTAGACAGCGCAGAACTAGCGCCGTGCTTGTCGCACCGTCAACATCGAAATCACCAACCACTATAATTTTCCTGCTGCGATGGGCGATAAGCAATTCGGCCGCTGCATCAACGTTTTCGAGCGCACCGATGGGCGCGAGTCTGGCGAGACCATAATCGAGTTGTCCGGGCTCGGTCAGTCCACGCATGGCAAACAATCGGGCATGCAACGGATCGATTCCAGTAAACGCCGCAACGGCATCTTTGCTTGGCATGGGCCGCGAGATGATGGGCCTTGAGTCACTCATGGTCAGTCCAGCAACTCACTGTCGCGTCGCCAGAACTTGATCGTGTGCGACCGCCTGACTTCTGCCCGCAGGCCATCGCGAAACAGCAGGATCAGACGGCTGACACGCCTGGAACGCAACAGTCCCCGCAATTCGTCCAGGTAGTCATGCAAATGATCGGGGTGATTGTCGAGCTCGGGCGTGACCGCCACAAAACCGTGCAACGACGCTTCCGCACACGCCTCGAAGTTTCCGGGCCACAGATCAGCCACGGCCGTAGCACTTTCCCAATAACCGAGAAGGAGTGGATCATCGGTAAACGCGGGTGGCTGCGGCCGGGTTACCTTCTCAGGCGCCAGGCCTCCTCCCCATAACCAAAGTGAATTAACGGGCGGTTTGCCCTCCGCCAGTCTCCGCTCGTTGACCTCGTGTTCATGCAGGGCCATTTCGATTTCGCTGAGGATATTTCGATGCGAAACCGTGTGTTCGCCGCTGGGCAGAAATTCGCCCGGTTCACGCTGATCAACTACGTATGCCGGCACCGATGCTGTAGAGATGCCTGCCTCTGCTCGCAAATAGCCATATTGGCCAAGCCTGGCAAATCCAAAGCACTTGTCACTCGCCAGCGTGGATTGCAGGTGATCAAACAGCGGCCTCAGATCAGATGCCGGAATACCTGCGCGTTGCAGCGCGTGCAGGCACAAATGATCAAGACGAGGCTCGAGGTAAACGGGATCCGCTGCAGCAATCCACACGGTTGGGCGGTCGCCCGTCTGGCCCCACATGCGCAGTGCGGCGAGGCCCTCATCCGGACATGGCAAACCCAGCTCATCAACGATTGACGCCAGCAGTTCGCGCGGCTCGTTATCGACAGACAGATCAGACTGCGCCAGCCACGCGCGGAGCGATTTGTCTCCAAGGCGCCCGCCGCGAACCGGCGGCAACACGACGACGGCTGAATTTTTATCATATGATGCTTTCACGATATGGCGTCGATGGTACGGGATGCAGTAGTGAAATTCACAAGAGAATTATTTGCCAAACTGGTGATCCGCAGTGTTTCCGACACCGCGATTCGGATCAATGATGAAGAGTATTCGAATTCCGTCGCGCTGACGCCCAAAGATATTCTCGGCGATTGGCCCAGCACACCCATCGCGGCGCTGACTATCGCGGACTTCGCCGAAATATTCGAGGCCAAGCCCGAAATCGTTTTGCTTGGAACCGGGTCATCGAACGTATTCCCGCCGCGCGAGTTGACTTTCGCATTCGCTCGTAACGGCGTAGGCCTGGAGGTGATGGACACTGCGGCTGCAGCTCGAACCTTTAACGTCCTTGCCAACGAGAGTCGCCGGGTGGCAGCGGTCCTCTATCTCTAATCGAGAAGCAAGTCCCCGGAGATGCCGTGGCTTTCGAGCATCTTCCTCAGGTTTTTCAGCGCATCCAGCTGTATCTGCCGCACACGCTCCCGCGTTACACCAATTTCCTCGCCAATTTGCTCGAGCGTCGCTCGCCGGTGCCCGTGCAAGCCGAAGCGGCGCTCAACAACTTCGCGCTGTTTCTCGTTCAGTTCGCACACCCAATGATCGACGATGTCGTTTACATCGTTTTGCTGCGCACACCGGAATGGCTCGGCAGACCGCTTCGCATGCAAGCGATCAACAGGGCCGTCACCGTCTTCGTGACGACCGTTGGCTCGCAATGTGACACGTTCGTGCAATGCCATGAGTCGCTCCACATCCGCGACATCACGCTCCAGATGATCTGCCAGTTCCTGCATTGTCGGCGTGCCATCGACCTTTTGCCGCAAGCGGCGCATCGCGCGCAGGCAGGAATTGATGTCTTTGATAATGTGTATAGGCAGACGTACCGTACGTGACTGGTTCATGATGGCACGCTCGATGTTCTGTCGTATCCACCAGGTCGCATACGTCGAAAAACGAAAACCGCGTTCCGGATCGAATTTCTTCACGGCATGAATCAGACCGAGGTTGCCTTCCTCGATGAGATCGAGAAACGGCAAGCCACGGTTGATATAGCGGCGCGCAATCTTGACGACCAGCCTGAGGTTGCTCTCGATCATGCGCTGGCGCGCCTCTTCATCCCCGCGCAAGGCACGGCGCGAGTATTTTTTTTCTTCTTCCGCCGTGAGCAGCGGCGAGATACCTATCTCGTCGAGGTATCGTTGTATTGGATCCAGCAACTGTCCCAAAACTTCCTCCCCTTGAAGAAAGGGGCGACTGCTAAGGTCGGCAGGCTATCTCGCTGGCAGATATCGTCGCGGATTAACCGGCTCTCCGTTGCGCCTGATCTCGAAATGCAGTCGCGGCTTGCGTTCCGGCCCCTCACCCATGGTCGCGATGCGCTGGCCTTTTTTTACTTCTTCGCCTTCTTTGACCAGCAGCGACGCCGTGTACCCGTAGGTACTCAGGTAGGTGTCGTTGTGCTTGAGGATAATAAGCTGGCCATATCCAATCAGTCCACTCCCCGCATAGACGACGCGGCCTGAGGCCGCAGCAATTATGGGCTGACCGATCTTGCCATTGATGAGAATGCCCGTCCCGGGCCCCGGTTTTGCGCCGAATTCGACATTGATACGCCCGTTGGTCGGCCAGTCCCACTTTGGCGAAGGTTGCGCCGGAATTGAAGGCAGAGGACGCGTCGAAGGTTTCGACGTCGTCCCGGAATTGCCGGTCGAACGCGTACTCGTGCCGTTGGGTCCGGAGATTCGCAGAACCTGGCCGGGATAAATCAGGGACCCGTCACCTAAACGGTTCCAGCGCGCAAGGTCACTCGGTCGCCTGTCATATCGGGAAGCAATCGAAAACAGTGTCTCGCCTTTACGCACAATATGAACTTCCTGCCGCTCCTGCCAGCTTGGCGCACTCCCGCAGGCGGTAAGCACCAATGAGAGCAAAAGTACGATAAATACGCGCGACGTCATTAGCCCCGCATCATAAGCCACGCGATAACGACCGCCGAGATAGCGACCACGGCCCAGCCGATGCGCTCGATGTGCTTCGAAAGCGAGCTTTCAAAGCGCTCACCGCCGAGTCGTACGAGGCCAGCGACGAGGAAAAAGCGGGCAGAACGGCCAATCAGCGAACCCAGGAAGAATCCCGGCAGGTTCAGCGCTGCAACGCCGGCAGCGATCGTGAAGACTTTGTATGGAATCGGCGAGAACCCCGCCACGAACACGACCCAGACACCGTAGTCATCAAACCACTGACGGGCCGTCAAGTAGGCGTCCCAGTAGTGAGACTCACGCAACCATGGCTCGATAGCTTCAAACATGCCCCAACCGATCGCGTAGCCGCCCAAACCACCCAGCACCGAAAACACCGTCGCAATAAACGCAAACCGTATCCAGCGCTCCCTTTTGGCCAGACACATGGGCGCAAGCATGACGTCCACGGGAATTGGGAAAAACGAGGATTCGGCAAAACTCATCGCGCCGAGGTAGCGCTCGGCGTGCGGATGGCGCGACCATTTGAGGACCAGGTCGTACAAAGGGCGAAACAAAGTCATGCAGAAACCACTTTTAAACAATTAAATATCATACTGAAAAATATACTCTATTTACCCTTGACCAAGGGAACAAAACTGACCGCTCCTAGTGATACCTGCTCGAAGTGATCGTTTCGCTTGGTGATTTTCACCAGGTCCTGAATGCCAGGTGGTCCCACCGGAATGACCAACCGTCCGCCAGGCGCCAACTGCTGCAGGAGCTTTTCGGGTAATTCACTGGGTGCGGCTGTCACAATGATGCCGTCATAGGGGCCATACTTCGGCCAGCCCTCCCAGCCATCGCCCGGCTTGAACTGGACATTATAGATATCGAGGTCCCGAAGCCTCTGTTTGGTCTTGCGAAGCAGTTCCGGGATACGTTCAACCGTATAGACCTTCTTTACGAGCGGCGACAAGACAGCGGTCTGGTATCCACAGCCCGTGCCGATTTCGAGGACCGTTTCCCCCTCAAAGCCATCCAGCAACGCCTCGGTCATGCGGGCGACAACATACGGCTGGCTTATCGTCTGGCCCAGGCCGATCGGTAACGCCGTATCTTCGTAAGCCCGGCTTGCCAGCGCCTCATCCACAAACAGGTGCCGCGGCACGTTGCGAATCTGCTCCAGAACCGCTCCGTTTTGGATTCCCTGGTCGATGAGCCTCTGTACCAGGCGATCGCGCGTACGGCGCGATGTCATGCCTATACCCTGACGAGCATCGATCATCGCTTCAACCAGTCCGCTATACCGGCAACGGCCTCGTGCCGAGTCAGATCAACCTTGAGCGGAGTAACGGCGGCTGCACCCTGCTCGATCGCGTAAAAATCGGTGCCCTCGCCGGCATCCTGACTCTCGCCTGCCGGTCCAACCCAGTAGATCGGGCGGCCATACGGGTCTTTATCCTTGAGGATCTCCTCGGATTTGTGCCGGAACCCGAGTCGCGTCGCCCTGATGCCGGTCAGGTCGTCATAGGGTCTATCCGGTACATTGACGTTGAGGACCGTATCGGACGGCAGGCTAAGGCGCGCGAGCTTTTGGACGAGTTCCACGGCTACACGCGCCGCGGTATCAAAATGCTGCAATTTAGCCCCAACCAGCGTCCGGCCGACCAGTGAGACGGCTATCGTTGGAAATCCCAGGAAGCGGCCTTCCATCGCCGCCGCAACGGTGCCTGAATAGATGACGTCATCACCGAGGTTAGCACCATGATTGATGCCGGAAACAACGAGATCGGGTTCGTAATCAAGAAATCCGGTTAAAGCGAGATGAACGCAGTCCGACGGAGTGCCGTCAACCTTATAACGGTTCTCAGCCACTTGCGTCACACGCAGCGGCGTTGCCAGCGTCAGCGAGTTACTCGCGGCAGATCGATTGCGATCCGGCGCGACTACCACCACGTCAGCGACCTCCTCCAGAGCGTCGGTCAGCGTGTTGATACCCGTGGCGAGATACCCGTCGTCGTTACTTACGAGGATTTTCATTCTTGTGACTGACGCGCGGAGCCTTGATTGGCGTTGAAGACGCGCTCACTATACCGATTGTTTAGCGTACACCATAGCCTCAAAGACACCACCGTGAGTAACGACAAGGACCCTGACGAGTTTCTCAATGCTATGCGCGGCATCAAGCCGCTCAGAAGCGACGCGCGCGTGCCTGAGACCAGGCCAAAACCGAAACCCAAGGCGAAGTTCTCGAAAGCCGACGAGCGGCAGGTGTTGGCCGAAAGCCTCGAAGATGACATCGATACTATCGAGCACGGCTATGGCGCCGCCCTGCGCTTCCATCGCCAGCACGTGGGCAAACGAACGATGCGAAAACTGCAACGCGGCGGCTACAGCGTCCAGGCAGAGATTGACCTGCACGGCATGACGGTCGACGAAGCAAGACCGAGGCTAGCCGACTTCATCAACTACAGTGCGTCGCAGGGAAAATATTGCGTTCGTGTTGTACACGGCAAAGGACTCGGCTCTGGGGATCGCGGACCGGTTTTGAAGAATGCCGTCAACCGCTGGCTCAGGAAGTGGGATTGTGTGCTTGCGTTCGTGTCGACGCGTCAGGTCGATGGGGGAACAGGTGCGGTCTATGTGTTGCTGCAACGGACATAGGAGCCGACTGTTGTCAGCCGTGTATGTCGAATTTTGCTCTGAAAATCTTGCTAAAAAAATCTAGGATGCCACCTGCATCTGCGGCACAATCTCGATCTATGATGGATTATTTGCAAAAACGACTTGCGCCTTTAGCCGCGATCGTCATGATACTGGCGGCAAGCACCGGGTCGGCGCAGACACTGTTCCAGCCACCCGGCGCGAACCTGACTTTTGGGGACGTGACACATGGCATGCGCGCGCAGTCTGCTTCGACAAACCCGGCGGCGGCCGCCGCCGACCTGGCCCGACAGGGTAATGATTCCCAGTCGGGAGCTATCCTATCCGGGGCCGCCGGCCTGGAGTACGGCAACATTCAGGAGATCTGGGATTTCTACGATGAAGTCAGCCAGGCCTTTAAGAAAAGTGACCCGGATATCGAAATCGACGCTCCAGGGCAATTGCCTGAAACAAAGCCTCCCTTCGGGATCGACCTTGGTGAAATATGGGACCAGCTCAGCCCGGACATCCAGGATGAGCTCGATGCGATCGTGGAAGAAGCAACTCGGCAAGCGGCTATCCTGGCGTTGATTAAAGCCGAAGGCTATGGCAAAGCCTGGTTCGCGGCCGACGCGCCAATCCTATTCGCGAAACCTCGCTGGGGCGGTGCCTGGACGATGCAGCTTGGCTGGTCAGGCACGTCACGGGCATTCGGACTCGTTCAGCCAATTAATCTCGCTAGAGAAACCGCACGTGCGGCAATTCAAAACTGGTTTGACACTGAGGTTGCCAATCGACCGAATTTGCTACAGGTAGGCGGTCAGGTGCAATTGCTGATCGATGCTGTCGGTAGAGTATCGTTCAATCTGCAGAATGACAGCTCAATCGCCTTCAAATCTACTCAGCTCAGCACGTTGTCTACCGGCTACAGTCGCACCGCCTGGTCGAATGGTGCCGGCACGCTGTACCTCGGTGCTGAGGCCCATCTGCACAACATGCAGATGTCGAGACTTACCGTTCGCTTTGGTGATATTACGGACTCGGAATCGTTATTCGACTATATCCGGGACGCAAATTTCGAGAGTGATACGCGGGTCAGCGTGGATATAGGGGCACTTTGGGTCAGCGATAATTACCAGCTCGGCGCGCAGCTCACAAGTCTCAACCAGCCCGAATTCCAGTTCCCCAGCGTTAACATCGCGCCCTACAGAGACGAAGATATCATCCGTCGTATTCGTCAAGACCGAATCTACACGATGGAACGGCAACTAAAGCTGGAAGCGTCGCTGTACTCGAGCGATCGGCGTTGGTCCGGGCATCTTGGAGTTGATGCGAACTCGGCGACGGACCCGCTTGGAAACGACTACCAATGGCTGACAGTAAGTGCCGGATATGAAACCAGGAATCAGTGGATCCCTGGACTGCGACTCGGTTACCGGCAAAACCTCGCGGGCACTGAAAAGACCTACGCAAGCCTGGGCATGACCGTGTTC
>CALDZH010000141.1 GCA_937944275.1 uncultured Woeseiaceae bacterium | reverse complement strand
GAGTCATCGGGCAAACAAGGCCTGCAATGGCTGGAACAAATCCTGCGGCTCGACCCCGGGGCCGTGGTCGTGATGATTACCGCGCACGGCAGCGTGAACACTGCGGTGGATGCGATGAAACGTGGTGCGACCGACTTCATCGCCAAGCCCTGGCAGAACGAAAAAGTTGTCGCAACGGTGTCGGCTGCATGCAAGTTGCGCCGCAGCAGGGCCGAAACAGAAACACTACGCCAGACGAATCAGGCCCTGATTCGGGAAGCCACCTCGGTCGGAAGGAAAATCATCGGCGAGTCATCGCAAATCAAAGATGTCCTCAATGTCGTAGCTCGCGCCGCACCAACTGATGCCAACGTACTCATTCTCGGTGAAAACGGCTCAGGCAAGGAACTGATTGCCCGGGAAGTTCACAGGCAGTCCCGGCGCGCGGCACAAGTGTTTTTATCCATCGACATGGGTTCGATCAGTGAGTCTCTGTTCGAGTCGGAGCTGTTTGGTCA
Organism: uncultured Woeseiaceae bacterium; assembly: GCA_937944275.1. Lineage (GTDB taxonomy): Bacteria > Pseudomonadota > Gammaproteobacteria > Steroidobacterales > Woeseiaceae > UBA1847. Next base: position 9,153 of record CALDZH010000141.1, on the reverse strand, counting down.
TCGCAAGGGATCGTTCACGGGTGCGAGCGAAGATCGAATCGGCCGCATCATGGCAGCAAATCATGGCACGTTATTCCTCGATGAAATCGGCAACCTGCCGCTGCATTTGCAGGCGAAACTACTAAGCGTCCTGGAGCAGCGCGAGGTCACGGCCGTAGGCTCACACACGTCACAGCCATTCGACGTCCGCATCGTTGCGGCTACCAACGTTTCCGCAAGTGAGCTGCGGGATCCTGACCGTTTCCGGCCCGATTTGCTGTTCCGGCTCAATACCGTCGAAATCGTCGTGCCACCGTTGCGTGATCGCAAAGACGATATCCTGCCGACCGCCAACCACTTCCTCGCCGAGTTTTCGCGCCGGTATGGCGGCAGTGACAGGTCGTTTTCGGACGCGGCGAAAAGCGCGCTGCATGATTACGAGTGGCCCGGCAACGTACGCGCGCTGCGCCACGCGGTAGAGCGGGCAGTCATTCTCGCTGAAGGCAGTGTCATCGGACCGGGAGACCTGCAGCTCGACTACTCGGAGCCTCAATCTGAGGCGGCGCCTTCCGTAATGCCGACGATTTTGAATCTTGACCATCTCGAGAAACAGACGATCCTCAAAGCGCTGCGCAAACACGGTTTCAATATTTCACGTACCGCCAACGAACTCGGCCTGACGCGGGCGTCCCTTTATCGACGCATGGAAAAGCATGATATTTAGGCGCTTCGTGGTTTCGCTTGCTTTCCGTCTGGCAATTGCCGGATTTGCGATGGCAGCGTTTGTCTGGCTCCTGGTGCTGCCCGGCTATCACAGCTCGATGATACTGGCCGGAGGTGCGATGGTTCTGTCGATTGCGGAGGTGTGGCGTTATGCGAGCCGCACCAATCACGAGGTCGCTCGCTTCCTGGATGCGGCACGTTACGAAGACTATTCGCAGCGTTTCGATTTCAGGAACGACGGATCCGGTTTTCGTGCACTCGGCGAAGCATTCACCGACATTCTTGACCGCATGCGTCAGCGCAGTACCGATCGCGAGTCGGAGATGCGCCGCTCTCGCGCCCTGATCGAGCACATCCCGGTGCCACTCATGACTCTGCATGCGGATGATTCGATCACGCTGCAAAACAACGCAGCCCGCCGCCTGTTCGGCGCCGAACATGTGACAACGCTGAAGGACCTGCGCAAATTCGGGTTCAGTTTTGCCGAATCCGTGGAATCAGCGGTGCCCGGCGTGCGGCAACTTGTGACATTCTCGGTAGAGGGCATCGAGTACAAGCTCACTCTCGCGGCGACCGAGCTTATTATCGGCGGCAACAGTGAGCGGCTCATTTCGCTTCAGGACATTCAGTCCGAGCTCGATGCCACCCAGGCCGAAGCCTGGGAGGATCTCGTACGTGTCCTGACGCATGAGATCATGAACTCCATTACGCCTGTCACGTCACTCGCCGCGACAGCGACCGACGTTGTTGCGGATGTGTTGCACAAGGTTCGCGACGATGAGCCCATCGACGAGGACCTCGAGGATCTGCATGACGCGATCGAGACGGTCGCGCGGCGCTCTGACAGCCTCGTACAGTTCGTCGATAGTTACCGGCAGATCACGCGACTTGCGCCTCCAGAGAAGAAGCGCATTCGGCTTGCCGACCTGTTTGATTCGGTGCTGCTGCTCGCGCAGGCAGAGTGTCCCCGGGATGACGTCAAGTTCATCATCAATGTCAGCCCGAGTGAACTCGATGTATATGCAGACAGGGATTTGCTGGAGCCGGTCCTGATCAACCTGCTCCGCAACGCATGGCAGGCGACAGAGTCAACCGACAAACCGTTGGTGCGCCTGAGCGGTCAACTCAATCGCCGGCACAACGTCGTTATCGAGGTGGCTGATAATGGCCCCGGCATCCCCTCGAACATCGCGACGAAAATATTTGTGCCATTTTTTACAACCCGGGAAAGCGGCTCAGGTGTCGGGCTCGCGCTGGCCCGCCAGGTAATGATCGCGCATGGCGGCTTCATACGTGTCAACTCAAACGATGGCGGCGGATCGGTTTTCAGCCTGACGTTCTAACGCCGTAGATTTTCAGTAGCCACTCGCGAATATCGCGGATTTCTTCGGGGCACACTGCGTGGGCCATCGGGTAGTCGTGCCACTCAACAGCGAAACCTGTTTCCTTCAATTTTTCCGCAGACGCCTGCCCCCACTGCATTGGCAGCATTGGGTCAAACGAGCCGTGGGCCATGAATACAGGCAGATCCCGCCCCCCCGTCGATGCCGCGACCTCGCTCGGCAAAGGCAAGTAAGTCGACAGTGCCATCAGCCCCGCGAGGCTCTCTTTCGAATGCAAAGCCGTGTTGATCGCGATGGCCCCACCCATTGAAAACCCGGCAATGACAATTTTTTTCGCGTCGATACCGCGATCAATCTCACGCGCAATCAGCCCCTCGAGGAGAGCGGTACTCTCATACACGCCCTTCGCATCGGCACGCCCTTCGGCATCAAGACTCACGATGTCATACCACGCGCGCATGGACATCCCGCCGTTGATGGTGACCGGACGCACCGGCGCATGTGGAAACACGAACCGTAACGGCAACTCTGCCGGCAGATGCAACTCCGGAACAATCGGTTCGAAATCATGACCGTCAGCGCCCAGGCCATGCAGCCAGATCACGCTGCCGACGGGATTCTCGCCCGTAGTCACTTCTACGCATTCAGGTAAGGTCACCAATGAGCTCCAATAGCCGGGAAGCGGCGCAGTTTAACCCATTCAGGGGAAAAAAATGTGTCTCCTGGGGTTGACTAGTTATGTGCATTAGTAATCTAATATGCGCATATTTATTCATACATAGTGGTGAACACTATTATGCCCCCTACAACGGAAGACCAGATTCAGCGGCGCGCGGCGATTCGCGACCTGCTCGTCAAGGGGCCTGCAGAAACGCAGGCCTCACTTGTTAGCGAGTTGCAGAGACTCGGCCACGTAGCCACGCAATCAAGCGTAAGCCGGGACCTTCGCGAAATCGGGGCGATCAAGACGAGCAAAGGTTACGAGTTGCCATCGTCAAACGAATCCGCAGATCAGCAGGTGGCCGCCGTCGCCGAACTGCTGAGAAGTATTACGCCTGCGGGCTCGAACCTGCTGGTTATCCGCACCGGCGTTGGCGCTGCACAACGGGTCGGGCTTGCACTGGATCGCAGCGGATGGCCAGGCATGGTTGGCACGATCGCAGGCGACGACACGGTATTCGTCGCGACCGAATCAGCGCATGCGCAGAAGAACTTGATTACACGGATCGAGCATGCGGCGCGGTCCTGATATGGAGATACCAGTGAGCAACGACCAGTCCCCCATCATCCTCGCTTTTTCAGGCGGGCTCGACACGTCGTTTTGCGTGCCATGGCTCAAGGAGAACTATGGCCGCGACGTCATAACCGCTTGCGTCGATACGGGCGGTATCGATGCAGACGCGGCAGTCGCGCTCGAAGAACGGGCACTTGCGCTCGGCGCGATTGAGCACATCCTGATCGACGCGAAAGAGGAATTTTTCGAGACCGTTATTCGCTACCTGATCGCCGGCAACGTGCTGCGCGGTAATGCGTACCCGTTATGCGTTGGCGCCGAGCGCGGCCTGCAGGCCGAGAAACTGGCATTGCTCGCGAAAGATCGCGCTGCTACGACGGTCGCACACGGCTGTACGGCGGCGGGTAATGACCAGGTACGTTTCGAAGTTGCTTTGCGGACGCTGAATCCGGGGCTCGACGTACTTGCACCCGTGCGTGATAACAGTTGGGTTCGCGATGAGCAGCTTGCTTACCTGGAAAAACACGACATGCCGCTGCCGGCACAAGGCTCCGCTTACTCAATCAACCGTGGCCTATGGGGCATCACGATCGGCGGCAAGGAAACCTTGACGTCGGAGGGCTCCATTCCAGAGGCCGCCTGGGTGCTGTCGGCAAACGCATTCGACAAGCCCAAAACGCAGACAAAGCACACGCTGGAATTCGAGCAAGGCGTTCCTGTCGCGCTCGACGGCGAGACGCTGTCGCCGGTTGCGCTGATCGAAGCACTGGAGAAACTCGCGGGCGGTTACGGAATTGGCCGCGGCATTCATCTCGGTGATACCGTACTCGGCACCAAAGGGCGAGTCGCGTTCGAAGCGCCTGCAGCAATCACCCTTATCACTGCACATCGGGAGCTCGAGAAACTTGTGCTCAGTGGACAGCAGGCACGTATCAAGGACAGTGTTGCCGCGATTTACGGCGACCTCGTGCATGAAGGCAAGCAGCTCGACCTCGCCTGCGATGATATCGAAGCACTACTGACCTCATCGCAGAAACGCGTCACGGGAACAGTCAACTTCGCGTTGCGACCCGGGCAATTGTTCATCGAGGGCGTTGCATCGAAACACTCATTGCTCGCGGCTACCAAGGGTGTCTACGGCGAAGCGGCAGGCGAATGGACGCCGGCCGACGCACTTGGCTACGCGCGCGTACTGTCTCTACCCGGTTCATTGCAGACCCGGGCCGCCGGGAACTGACCATGAAGAATGTCGTCGTCGACAAAATCGCATCAGTTGCACAACACAATGATCTCGCGTCTGAGCTACGGCTTTCGAAGGACATCCCCTGCGAAGAGGGCGTTCTTATCGCCGCCAAAGTGCTCAACAACAAATCGCGTTACAACCAGCTCGAACTGACATCAGGGCGCATGGCCACAGTAAATCAGGGTGACGTCATCGTCGGCGCTCTCGGCCACCGCAAGGCGCTGCGTGGATACTCAGGTCATCTGCCAACGTCTCTGCGGCCCGGAGATACGATCCAGATCCTGAACATCGGCGGCGTACTCGGCGTCTGCGATTCAGCAAATCCCGACGTCGGTGCACCATTTGACTGCGAGGTGCTCGGCACGGTTCTGAGCTTTCCTTATCTCGGCGAACGAATTGGCGTGCCCGCACGCGCCGGCTCCAGCACACTCGACCCCGACGCCGGCATCAAGACCGATGGCGTACCGGTTGTCGCCATGGCAGGGACATGCATGGACTCTGGCAAAACGGCTGCTGCCTGCGCCATCGTTGGCCGGCTGCGGCACCTTGGCTTTCATGTTGCGGCGTGCAAAGCAACCGGCGTTTCGCTGCGGCGCGATGTCCTCGCGATGGAGGATGCCGGTGCAAGCGAAACGATGATCTTTTCGGACTTCGGCATTGTGACGACGACCGAAGCGAATGGCCCTGAACTGACACGAGCCCTGTTGACACGACTCGCAAATAATAAGCCCGATGTCATCGTGCTGGAACTGGGCGATGGTCTTCTTGGCGCCTACGGTGTCGGCGCGATTCTCTCCGATGAGGCAATACGCGATGCATTGACCGCCGTCGTACTCTGCGCAAACGATCCTGTCTCCGCCTGGGGTGGTGTTGAGCTCCTGCGCAAGGAGTTCAGCATTGAGCCCGCCGTCGTCACCGGACCCGCCACGGATAATGACGTTGGCGTGCAGCAGATTGACGAGCGGACCGCGTTACCGGCCATCAACGCGCTCTCAAACGGCGTGGCGCTGGGCGACATGGTGGCAGACCTTCTGAAAGAGAGAATGTCATGAAAGTATCCATTCCTGCCGTCATCCTGGGAGCCAGCGGCTACGTAGGTGGTGAACTATTGCGGCTCGTCGCAGGCCATCCGACATATGCACTGCAAGTTGCCGTCTCGGACAGTGGTGCCGGCAAGTCGATCGGCGAATTGTTTCCGCATCTTGATCAGGCCCTGGCCGGCCACACATTTGCCGCACATGGCGAGTGGCTCGATCAGTTAGAAACCGACAGCACGCTGGCCTTGTTCTCGGCGGCCCCGCATGGCGCGTCCGCCGCCATCATCGCCAATGCCATTGCGGCCTGCGATGAGAAGGGTATCGAGGTGCATGTCGTCGACTCATCGGCCGATTTCCGCTTTGCGGGCAAGGACGAGTGGGAAACGATCTATAACGCCAGGCACGGGGCGCCCGAAATTCTGGACCAGTTCATCTGCGCGTTGCCCGAGCACGTCGGCGACATTAATGCTGCTCATGTCGGCCACCCAGGCTGCTTCGCAACGGCATCTACGTTGGCCACGGCGCCGCTCATCCAGTCGGGCCTGACGGAACCTGAAGTCTTCATCAGCGCCGTTACGGGAAGCACGGGATCAGGCAAGAGTCCGCAGGCAGGTACACATCATCCCGAGCGCAACAGTAACTTCTACGCCTACAAACCGCTGGCGCACCGGCATGCACCCGAGATCGCCGCACTGGCGGAAGCTGTCAGTGGCCGCAAAACAACGGTGCACTTCGTGCCACACTCGGGCCCGTTCGCACGCGGCATTCACGTGACTTTGCAAGCGAAGTCGAAAGCTCCCGTGTCAGAAAAAGAGCTACGCGAAGTGTTCGAAAAAGCCTATGCCAATGCGCCTTTCGTGCAAGTTGTCAGCGGTACGCCACGAATCAAGAACGTCGTTGCCAGCAACCAGTGCCATATCGGCGTTGCAACCGATGGCGATACTGTCGTCGTAATGGCCTCTATAGACAATCTGGTCAAAGGTGCGGCCGGCGGCGCAGTGCAGTGGATGAATCGTCTCTGGAATCTGCCGGAGACTGAAGGTCTCGACATGCCGGCACCGGGTTGGACCTGATGACGACCCTCGATGAAGCGACGATAGATCCGCGCATACGCGAAGCTGCCACGATGATTCCCGTTTACGGGCAGCTGCCGTTCGTGCCCGAACGCGCTAGCGGCTGCGAAATCTTCACACGCGATGGCAGGCAGATACTTGACCTCTACGGCGGGCACGCGGTTGCGGCACTTGGCTATGGTCACCCTCGCCTCTTGGAAGCCATTCAAAAACAGAGCAGCAAGCTCTTGTTCCAGAGCAATGCCGTCGCGCTCGACATCCGTGCCGACGCGGCCGAACAACTAACGCAGATTACGCCGCAAGGGATCAACCGTGTGTTCTTCGTGAATTCGGGAGCCGAAGCCAACGAAAATGCATTGCGCATGGCATTGCAGGCTACTGGCCGTAAAAAGGTGCTTGCGATTACCCGGGGCTTCCACGGCCGCACCGCTGCCGCCGCTGCGGTCACCTGGAACGCGGACAAGTGGTACGGCTTTCCTGCCAAGCCGTTCGACGTCGACTTCATACCGCGCGACGACATCGATATGGCGCGGTCAATGATCGACGACACCGTGGCCTGCGTAATTTTCGAACCCGTGCAGGGAGTAGCCGGTGCCTACGACCTGGGGACGGAATTTATTGAAACCCTCCGGGCGGAGACAACGCGACACGGCGCACTGCTTGTCGCCGACGAAGTTCAATCGGGCATGGGTCGCTGTGGGCACTTTTTTGCAGTGCAGGCACATGGCATCGTTCCTGACATCATCACGAGCGCCAAAGCTCTGGGCGGAGGCATTCCCTGCGGTGCGGTCTTGTGCACAAGCGATATCGCGTCGAGATTCGGTGCAGGTGACCTGGGGTCCACGTTCGGCGGCGGCCCGATCGCGGCGGCGGCCATTGCCGCAACCGTGCAGGCCATTAGAGATGAGCATCTGCTGGCCAACGTGCGGGCGCGCGAAGCGCAAATCCACGAACAGTGTGTGGTCGGCCCCGTTCATAAAATACAGGGCATGGGCTTGCTGCTCGGACTCGTGTGCGACCGGCCCGCTGCAGAAGTCCGCGATACTCTGCTCGAGCACAACATTCTTGCGGGCACCAGCAGCGACCCGGAAGTGCTACGAATACTCGCACCGCTCGTGCTGCAAGCCAATCACGTGGATCGCTTGTCGCAAGCCCTGGCGAGTATTGTCCCGACAACAATTTAATACGGTACCGGACACCCTATTTCCGAAATAGGGTGTCCGGTACCTGATTGAAGAAACAAGGAAAGCAATGATGAAAGCGTTTAACGATCTGGCCGATTTCTCCAACGAAGAGATTGGGGCCCTTATTGAATTGGCCGGCAGGCTCGATGCACACCCCGAACCTGAGGCGTTGAAGGGCAAGGTACTGTCGCTGCTGTTTCTGAGTCCGTCGTTGCGAACGCTGGCATCTTTCCAGGCAGCGATGGTGCGTCTTGGTGGCGGTTCATTTGTGATCTCGCCCGACATGTCAATCCACGGGCTGGAAGTTCGCGACGGTATCGTCATGGACGGGGTGGCCGCCGAGCATATTCGTGAGGCGGTTCCGGTGATCGCATCCTACGGCGATGCTATCGGTATTCGGGCATTCGCGGATCGCAAGAAGATCGAAAATGACCTGGCTGAAACCCGTTTCAGCGCGCTGACAGAGCTCATCGACACGCCGTATATCAATATGGAATCGGCGATGAACCATCCTTGCCAGAGTCTCGCGGACTGGAAGACGATGGACGATCACAACATACCGGCAGATGGCGGCAAATTCGTGCTGAGCTGGGCTTACCACCCCAAAGCACTCCCGCTGGCTGTACCTTCTGCAACGCTGCACATGGCTGCAAAGCGCGGCATGGACGTCACGGTCCTGCGGCCCGAGGGATTCGAACTCCCAGCTCCGATCATGCAAAAAGCGATCTTCGCTGCCGAGGACTCGGGTGGCTCGGTGACAGAGACCTCTGACAGGAATGAAGCGATGGAAGGCGCACAGGTCATCTACGCCAAGTCATGGTCATCGACACGGCACTACGGCGACAAGCTGGCAGATCAGAAGCTGCGTGAACAGCATCTGGACTGGTGCGTCGACGAGCCCTGGTTCGATAATGCAAAAGATGATTGCCGGTTCATGCATTGCCTGCCGGTTCGCCGTGGCGTCGTCGTTTCTGATCAAATCCTCGACGGACCGCGCAGCATCGTGATCCCCGAAGCACGCAACCGCATGCTCGCCCAGATGGCGGTACTCCACCAGATGCTTGGAGCAAAATCATGACCTCGAAAAGAGATCGCGCGATAGTCGTGTCCGCCCTGAAACACGCCGCGCCCTATATTCGCCTCTTTAAAGGCAAGGTCTTCGTCATCAAGGTCGGCGGCGAAGTGTTTGCTGACCCTGCGCTGACGAACGCACTGGTCGAACAGGTCGGTATACTGCACCAGGTCGGCATTCGCACAGTGCTGATTCATGGCGGCGGGCCGCAGTCGACCGAACTCGCCAAAGCTCTCGGTATCGACACGAAATTTATCGAAGGACG